>WOYR01000219.1 GCA_011620705.1 Microbacteriaceae bacterium
GCATCCAACATGGCGTGGAAGAAGGCCGGATACCGCCAAGCCTCCTGCTCCTGAGCATCCGCATAGTCGCGCACCGGCTCGGCCCGGAACGCGAGCGAGAACAGGCTGCCGGCGCGCGAGATGACATGGGCGACCCCTTCGGCGTCGAGCGCGGCGTGCACCGCGCCGGCCACGGCATCTGCCGCCCGGTCGACGCGGTCGTAGACCTCGGGCGTGGCGTTGTTCAGGGTGGCGATGCCCGCGGCGACCGCCAGCGGGTTCCCGCTCAAGGTTCCGGCCTGGTACACGGGCCCCAGCGGAGCGAGTTGGTCCATGAGCTCGGCGCGCCCGCCGAGGGCGGCGAGGGGAAGACCGCCGCCGAGCACCTTGCCGAAGGTCATCAGGTCGGGCGTCCACCCGGCGCCATCGGGCACCACCCGCGCGGCTTCGAGGCCCCACCAGCCCGCAGGCCCGACCCGGAATCCGGTGAGCACCTCATCCAGGATCAGCAGGGCGCCGTTCTCGCGCGCGATCCCCGAGAGCGCGCGGTTGAAGCCGCGGCCCGGGGCGAGCACGCCCGCGTTGGCGCCCGCCGCCTCGGTGATGATCGCGGCGATCCGCCCGGGATGGGCGGCGAAAGCCGCGCGCACTGCACCGAGGTCGTTGTACGGCAGCACGAGGGTGAGCGCGGCGATCGCCTCCGGGACTCCCGCGGAACCGGGCAGCCCCAGTGTCGCCACCCCCGAGCCGGCCTGGGCCAGCAGCCCGTCGGAGTGGCCGTGGTAGTGGCCGGCGAACTTGATGAGCAGATCGCGGCCGGTTGCGCCGCGGGCCAAGCGGATCGCGGTCATCGTGGCTTCCGTGCCAGTGGAGACGAGCCGCAGCTTGTCGATGCCCCGCGTTCCGTCGACGCACAGTCGACTGCGCACCAGCTCTGCGAGCTCCGTCTCTCCCGGAGTCGACGCGCCGAACGACAGCCCGCGCGATGCCGCCAGCTGCACAGCCTCCACCACGGCGGGATGCGCATGCCCGAGCAGCGCGGGACCCCACGACATCATCAGATCGACGTATTCGCGGCCCTCCACGTCGGTGACCATCGCCCCGCGCGCCGACACGAGGAAGCGCGGGGACCCGCCCACCGACCCGAAGGCCCGCACCGGCGAGTTCACTCCTCCCGGGATGACGCTCTTGGCCCGCGCGAATGCGGCGTCGTTGCCGGCGGCGCGGAGGGATCCGGTCGTGCTCGATCCCGCCGAATTCGCGAATGCGCTCACCCGCGGGCCCATCGCTCGGCCGCCTCGACCGCCCAGTACGTCAGCACCGCCTCCGCTCCTGCCCGTCGGATCCCGGTCAGCGTCTCGTCGATCGCGCGCTCCCGGTCGATCCAACCGTGCGCCGCAGCGGCCTCGACCATCGCGTACTCACCGCTGACCTGATAGGCCCAGACCGGCACCGGACTGGTTGCCGCGGCATCCGCGAGCACGTCGAGGTACGACATCGCGGGCTTGACCATGACGACGTCCGCGCCCTCCTCGACGTCGAGCAGCACCTCGCGGCCGCCCTCGCGGCGGTTGGCCGGATCCAGTTGGTAGGTGCGCCGGTCGCCTGTCAAGGAGGAGTCCACGGCCTCCCGGAACGGCCCATAGAAGGCCGAGGCGTACTTCGCGGCATAGCCCAGGATGGCGGTGCCGGTGTGCCCGGACGCGTCGAGCGCGTCGCGGACCGCTCGCACCTGGCCGTCCATCATGCCGCTGAGTCCCAGGAGCGCGGAGCCTGCGTCCGCCTGCGCGAGGCCCATGTCGCGGTAGCGCACCAGGCTGGCGTCGTTGTCGACCCTGCCGTCGGCATCCAGGACACCGCAGTGGCCATGATCGGTGAATTCGTCGAGGCAGAGATCGGTCTGGACGACGAGGGCGTCCCCCACCTCGGCGACGGCGATGCGCGTCGCCTGGTTCAGGATGCCATCCGGGTCGGTCGCGCCCGTGCCGGTCGCGTCCTTGTGCTCGGGCACGCCGAACAGCATCACGCCCCCGACACCCGCCCGCGCGGCGCGCTGCAACTCGGAGCGGAACGAGTCGAGCGAGTGCTGCACCACCCCGGGCATCGAGCCGATCGGCAACGGCTCCTTCGCGCCCTCCCTGACGAACATCGGCAGGATCAACTCGGCGGGATGCACGCGTGTCTGCTGAGTCAGTCGACGAAGCGCCGGGGTCGCGCGCAGCCGCCGCGGCCGGATCCGGGGCCGGATGCCCTCCGGCAGCCCCTCGCTGCCGGAAGGCGCGGCGTCGCTCGATGTCATTCCGCCTCCACGTATTCGATCAGTGCGGCGATCAAGGAGTCGGCCGAGCGCTCCTCGGCGATGACGTGCACCGGAAGTCCCGCGGCGCGCGCGTCGAAGGCGGTGCGCGGACCGATACAGGCGACGACGGTCTCCTCGGGGAGCGGCGCGAGCTGGGACGCCACCTGACGGGCGACGCTTCCGGAGGTGACCAGCACGGCGCGGATGCGGCCGGACGCGACATCCGCGGCGACCTCCGGGGTCACGGGGACGCCGACAGTCCGATAAGCCGTCACGTACTCGACGGCGAAGCCCAGCTTGGACAGCCCCGCCACCAGCGTCGGCTCGGCGATGTCGGACTGAGGGATCAGCACCCGACCGCGGATCTCGCTGGCCGGCCACTCCTTCACCAGGCCGCGCGCCGAGTTGTCGGAGCTCGGCACGAAGTCCACCCGGTAGCCGGCGAGCCCGAGCGCCGCCGCCGTGGTCTCGCCGACCGCCGCGATGCGGGTCGAATCGGGAACGCGTGTGCCCTGGCTGGTCAGCACGTCGACGGTCGTGGCGCTCGTGATGACCACCCAGTCGAACCGGCCTTCAGCCAGTTCGCGCAGAGCGTTCTCGAGGGCCTGCGGATCCTCGGCGCCGGCGAAGTTGATCAGGGGCGCGATCACGGGGACCGCCCCGAATCCGCGCAGCGTCGCCGCGACCGCGTCTCCCCACTTACCCCCGCGGGGTACGAGCACACGCCATCCCGCGAGCGGTTTCGCGGGAGCTGCGGCGTTCATCGCGCACCTCCCGGTCCGAGGATGCCGCGGCTCCCGCCGATCGGAGCAAGCTCCGCGGCGCCGCTCGCCAGCAGTTCGTCCGCGACACGTTGCGCGAGCTCGCCCACCGGGTCCTTCGCATCCTCGGGATACAGCGCGTGGGAGCTGGTGAGGTACTCGCTGCCGTCCTCGCGGTAGACCCGCGCGCTCAGGAGGAGCAGACCGTCGTCGAGAATGGCGTGCGCCCCGATCGGGGCGGCGCAGCCGGCCTCGAGCAGGGCGAGCACGGCGCGCTCCGACTCGGCCGTCAGGCGCGAGGTGCGGTGGTCGACCGTCGCCACCGACTTCTCATCGCCTGCGCGCACCTCGACCGCCAGGGCACCCTGCGCCGGCGCGGTCGGCCACTCGTCGAGGCCGAACCTCTCGGTGACCGCATCGAGTCGGTTCAGGCGATCAAGACCGGCAGCGGCCAGGATCACGGCATCCAGCTGCCGCTGGGCATCGTCGGATCCGACCCGTCCCAGCCGGGTGTCGACGTTGCCGCGCAGTTCGACGACGTCGAGATCGTTGCGGCGCGAGAGCAGCTGCGCCCGGCGGCGCGGGGATCCGGTACCGACGCGCGCACCCGGCGGCAGCTCGGAGAGGGTGAGGCCGTCGCGCGCGCACAGGGCGTCGCGGGCGTCGGCGCGCAGCGGGACCGCCCCGATCGTCAGGCCGGGAGTGGGCGCGGTCGGGAGATCCTTGTATGAGTGGATGACGGCATCCACCTCGCCGGCCAGCAGAGCCTGCCGCAAGGCGGCCGCGAACACGCCCGTCCCTCCCAGCGAGGCGAGCGAGGAGGTCGACCGGTCGCCGTCGGAGGCGATGACGACCAGCTCGCCCCCCAGCTTCGAGGCGACGGTCTGCGCCTGAGCCAGGGCGAGCGCGCTGCCGCGGGTGCCGATCCGGAGCGTCACCGCGCCACCGGCTCCGCTCCTGCGCCGCTCACGGGGCGACCCCGGCGATGGCCGGCTTGAAGCCCAGCCGCGCGTTCTCGCAGCAGCCGGCGCGGCACACGTCGTACCAGGGCCCCAGTTCGGTGAGGGCGGGCCGCTCGGCCGTCGGGATGCCGTTCATGCGCTCGAGCACCAGATCGGCGAGGCCGCGCACATAGGCGGGATGGGCGCCCGGCGTCGGGATGCGGATCGCCACCATCCCGTGCGCCTCGGCGGCCTCGACGGCTTCGGCGTCGAGGTCCCAGAGCACCTCCATGTGGTCGCTCACGAAACCGAGCGGCACGATCACCACCGCCTCGACCCCCTCGCTCGCGAATCCGACGATCACCTCTTTCAGATCCGGCTCGAGCCAGGGCTGGGTCGGCGGCCCGGAGCGGCTCTGGTAGACGAGCTGCCAGGGGATGCCGGTGCCCGCCTCGCGCACGACGACCTCGGCCACGGCTCGGTGCTGCGCCCCATACGCGCCGCCTTCGCCGAACGCCCGGTCGCGGGGCCCGCTGCGCTCGGCGTCGGCGCTCGGGATGCTGTGGGTCGAGAACAGGATCCGAATGGCGGCCTGGCCGATGCCGCGCTCCACCAGCTCGGCGATCGCGGTGCGCAGGCCGTCGACGAAGGGCTCGACGAATCCCGGGTGGTCGAAGAACTGCCGGATCTTGTCGATCCTCAGTTCGTCTCCCATCCCGGTCTGCTCGAGGGCCGCCGCGAAGTCCTCGCGATACTGCCGGCAGCTGGAGTACGAGCTGTATGCGCTGGTCGCCAGCGCCAGCAACTGGGTGAAGCCGCGCTCATGCGCCTCTGTCAGCGCATCGCGCAGGTACGGCTCCCAGTTGCGGTTGCCCCAGAGCACCGGCACGTCGACGCCACGCGCCGCCAACTCGTTCTCGAGCGCCGCCCTGAGCACGCGGTTCTGCTCGTTGATCGGGCTGATGCCGCCGAAGTGGCGGTAGTGGTGCGCCACCTCCTCGAGGCGCTCGTCCGGGATGCCGCGGCCGCGCGTCACATTGCGCAGGAAGGGGATGACGTCGTCCTGGCCCTCAGGGCCGCCGAATCCTGCGAGCACGATCGCGTCGTAGCGGACGGGGGACTCGACGTGCTCGGGGCCGGATGCCGCGGCATCCGTTGCGGCCAGGATCCTGTCGGCGACCGCCGTCACGCCAGCACCTCGGGCACCTCGTCGATGCTCAGGCGCCGACCGGTGAAGAAGGGGACCTCCTCGCGCACGTGCCGCCGCGCCTCGGTGTTGCGCAGATGCCGCATCAGGTCGACCAGGTGGATCGGATCGTCGGCTTCGAGCGCGAGGATCCACTCGTAGTCGCCGAGCGCGAAAGCCGCGACGGTGTTGGCCTGCACCTGCGGATACTCCGAGCCTTTGCGGCCGTGATCGGCGAGCATGGTGCGGCGCTCGTCCTCGGGGAGCAGATACCAGTCGTAGCTGCGCACGAAGGGGTAGACCGTGACCCAGGCTTTCGGCGGAAGGCCGCGCAGGAACGACGGCGCGTGGGTGCGGCTGAACTCGGCCTCGCGGTGCACGCCGAGCGCGTTCCAAGTCGGCAGGAGCGGCATGAGTTCGCTCGAGCGACGGAGGGTCCTGAGCGAACGCTGAAGCTGCTGGGCGCTGGTGCCGGTCAGCCAGAGCAGCAGGTCGGCGTCGGCTCGGAGTCCCGAGACGTCGTACACACCGCGCACGATGTCGCCGCTCGC
This sequence comes from Microbacteriaceae bacterium, assembly GCA_011620705.1. GTDB lineage: Bacteria > Actinomycetota > Actinomycetes > Actinomycetales > Microbacteriaceae > Lysinimonas. The sequence continues at coordinate 5,718 of WOYR01000219.1, forward strand.
CTCGACGGCAAGGATGGCGTTCGCGAGCGATTCGCCTTCTGCGGTGCGCGGCGGCGCGGCGGCATCGCGGCGCAGGACGGCCCACAGCGCGTAGCCGGTTCCGGCGTCGCTCGGGTCAGGGGTGGGGTTCGAGCCGATGCTCACCCGTCCATTCTCCCCCGAGCGCGCCTCCTGGGCTAATCGGGGAACTCCCACCCGGTCGAACGGCAGTTCGCCGCGGGCGTGGACTCAGTCGTCGCGGCTGAAGACCGCCCAGGCGACCAGTCCGACCGCGATCACGGCGACGGCCGCGCCGCCGATGATCCACGGCACCGGGTTCCGGCGATAGGCCGCAGCGGCCGACTCGGTGAGCTCGGTGACGCGCCGTGGCACATTGAACTTGTCCTCGATCGCGTCCAGTGCTCCGGCGAGCTCGTCGCGCGCCTTCTGCGCCTGGGCCTTCGCGGCCCGGGTGCTGGCATTCGATGGCGTGGTCATCGGTCCCCTCGCTTTCCGATTCCTGTAATGGCCCGGTAATCCTTCTGCAGGCTGTCGATCGACTCGGCCGGCACGGGCGGGACAGTGCGCTTCAGGATGCGGTAGCCGATCGGTGCCAGGATGCCGGCCACGATCAGCAGGAACGCCGCGACGATGAGCGCAGCCAGCCAGCCGGGCAGCACCTGGGCGAGCGCGAGCACCGCGGACGTCAGCAGCATGCCGATCATGAACAGCAGCACGATGAGCGCGCCCGCGAGCAGTCCGGCACCGATGCCGAGCGCCTTGAGCTTGGCGATCAGCTCCGCCTTGAGCAGTTCGACCTCGCGGTGGAACAGGTCCTGGATCAGCGTCGGGATGTCCGCGACGAGCGCCAGCAGCGACCGCTTCGGCCGCGCGGCGCCGCGCGCCGTGCTGCCGGCCGCGCTCGCCCCGCGGGACTGGGAGGTCTGAGACATCAGGGCTCAGCAGCCGATCAACTGGACTTCGTCGTGCCCGGTGCCGTACCCGATTCGGCGGCCGGCTTGCGGCCCGTCACCTGCGACACGACCTTCTTGGCGTTGTCGGTGACGAACTCGGCGACATCCGGGGCCTTGTCCTTCACGAAGGTCTCCGCATGGTCGACCTGGCGCTGCACGCGCGGATCGTTCCACAGCCTCGCGGCCGCGGACTTCATCTGCTCGTAGCGCTCGCGGCCCGCACGGGTGCCCAGCACGTAGCCCAGGCCGAGTCCGGCCGCGAAGAGGATCTTGCCTTTCATGGAACGCTCCATTCCTTGACGGCTGACCTGCCCAGCCTAACCCTGCTCCTCCGGGCCGCCACCCAGGAGTCGCTCGGCCTCGGACTCCGCCTGTGCGATCACGGCGGCCAATCCGGTGCCGGCACCAGCCTCGCCGACATAGTGCATTCCGTCAACGGAATGGGTTCGAGGCACGGCTCGTTCCCAGGTGATGGCGTCGGCGTCCAGCGGCGCATCGAGGGGGATGCCGAGCAGCACGCCCGCGTCGGCGACGGCCTGCGAGATCGCCTCGGGCCCGCCGAAGCGGCCGTCGTAGGAGAGCCGCAACGCGTGGAATCCGCCCGCGCTCTCGTCGATCCACGGCCACTTCGCGGTGAGATGGGTGAGCGCCCGCGCTCGGACGCCCGGCGCGCCGAGCTCGACGAGCACGCCGGTGCCGCGCGGCGCGGCACCCAGCTCCGGACGGTCGACGATGAGGGTGACCAGACTGATCAGGCGGCCCGTTTCTGGCGTGCTCCCTGGTGCGTCTCCGACGCGCGGCGCAGCAACCACCACCTCGCCGTCCAGCCGTTCGGCGCCGACCGTCACATGGTCGAGTGCCACCTCCTGCGGCGCCGCATGGAGTCGCAATTCGACGCCGAATCGCTCGAGGTCGGCCAGCAACCGGTCCACCAGCCGCACCATGCCACCACGGATACCCGCCACCTGCGAGCCGGCAGGCGAGCTGGCACGGATGCCGGCGACCGCGTGCGAGAGCGATCCCTCGCGGTGCAGGGAGGCGCGCAGGGCTGGGGCCGCGCGCTCCACCGGAAGATCGTCGGGATCCGCGGAGTGCACACCCCGCACCACGGGCGCGACCAGCTGTTCGAGCACGGCCGCGCCCATCCGCCGCCGCACCAGCTCTCCGAGCGTCGCGGACCCGGCACCGACCACGGAGGGCAGCAGCAGATCGAGGGATGCCCGAAGCGCCGCGCGCATCCCGATCGCGTCGATCACATCCCGCGCCAGCGGCACCGCAGGGATGCCGAGCAGGCTGGTCGAGGGCAGCGGCATCGCCGTGCCGTCGGCGCGGTACAGCCAGGCCGGGGAGTCCACGGGCCGCACGATGTCGTCGCCGAGGCCCAGACGACCCGCCAGCTCTGCCACCGTGCCGCCGCGCGTCGCGAAGGACTCGGCGCCTGCATCCAGCTCGAGGCCTCCGACCGTGTGACGGGCGAGCTGGCCGCCCGCCCGGCCGGAGGCCTCGAGCACGGTGACCTCGCGCCCGCCGAGCGCCAGCCGTCGGGCGGCGACCAGCCCGGCGATGCCCGCGCCGACCACGATCACCCGCGACGACTCCGTCACCTCGCGACCCCCAGGTTTCCCGGCATCGCTCAGCCCAGTTCGTGGACGAGCTCGACGATGCGCGTCAGCACGTCCGGGTCGGTGTCGGGCGGAACGCCGTGTCCTAGATTGACGACGTGGGACGGCGCAGAAGCGCCCCGGTCGAGCACGTCGCGCACATGCGCGGCGAGCGTCGGCCACGGCGCGGCGAGCAGAGCCGGATCGATGTTCCCCTGAAGCGGAACCGTCCCACCCAACCGCTGGTCGGCCTCGTCCAGCGGAAGCCGCCAGTCCACGCCGACGACATCGGCGATCCCGGCCATCAGGTCGAGGATCTGGGCGCTGTCGACCCCGAAGTGCACCTTCGGCACCTCGAAGCCGCGCAATGCGCTCAGCGCGCGCTCGGAGTGCGGCAGCACCCGGCGCTGGTAGTCGCGCCGCGAGAGCGAGCCGACCCAGGAGTCGAACAGCTGAGCCGCACTGGCTCCCGCCTCGACCTGAGCACGGATGAACGCGCCCGTGATGTCGGCGCACCAGTTGAGCAAGCCCGCCCAGCTGTGCGGATCGGCGTACATCATGGTGCGAGCACGCAGCTGATCCTTCGAAGGCCCACCCTCGACCAGGTACGAGGCGAGGGTGAACGGCGCGCCGCCGAAAGCGATGAGGGGCGTCCCACCCAGTTCGGCCACCGCGCGCGCGACGGCCTCGCGGATCGGGGCAAGGGCGTCCGGGTCGAGCGGCGGCAAGCGCAGCACGTCCGATGCGCTCCGGATCGGGGCGTCGAACACCGGGCCGCGGCCCGGCACGATGCGCACATCGACGCCGGCCAGCTTGACCGGCACGACGATGTCGCTGAAGAAGATCGCCGCATCCACCCCGTGACGGCGGACCGGCTGCACAGTGATCTCGCTCGCGAGTTCGGGGTTCAGGCAGGCGTCGAGCATCCCGGTGCCGAGCCGCAGCTCGCGGTACTCGGGCAGCGAGCGACCGGCCTGACGCATGAACCAGACCGGGCGGATCTCGGGTCGGTCGCCACGATAGGCCCGGATCAGCGGCGACCCTGCCGTGCGGCCGTCGCGCAGCGGGTGGTCGGGCGGCAGCACCGAGATGTCGAGCGGGGTCACCCCACCAGGCTAGAGGACCGCCCTGTGCGGCCGATCCTGTGAGAATCCGCAGGTGGGCGCCCATCGTGCGAGGTCTTCCCGCGGGCTGCACGTGCCTATCATGGAGGGTGCTCCTGTGCGTCACGACGAGCCATCGCACCGCTGACTTCGCCGTTCTCGATCGCGTCTCCCGCGAGGTGTCGACGACCGCTGCCGACCTCGCGGCCTCCGTCGACGCGGTGCGGGGCGCGGTGGTGCTCGCCACCTGCAACCGCTTCGAGGCGTATCTGGATGTCGAGACACCGCTCGCGTCCCACCCCCTCAAGGCCATCGAGTTGGTCTTCGCGACGTTGTCGGAGTCCGTGGGGGAGGATGCCGCGGTGCTGCGGGCGTCGTCGGAGGTCCTGCTCGGTGAGGCGGCCGTCCGCCACCTCTTCGCCGTGAGCTCTGGGCTCGAGTCGGTCGTCGTCGGCGAGGACGAGATCAGCGGCCAGGTGCAGCGCGCGCTGGCGACCGCGAGGCTCGAGGGCACGACCAGCAGCGCGCTCGAGCGGGCGTTCCAACGCGCCGCCCGCATCTCACGGCGGGTGCGGCACGCCACCGATCTCGGGGGCGCTGGCCGATCCATCGTGCGCCTGGCGCTGGATCTGGCCTCGACCCGGGTCGCGGACTGGGCGACGCAACGCGTGCTCGTCGTGGGCACCGGCAGCTACGCGGCCACCTCGATCGCCGCTTTGCGAGCCCGGGGCGCCGACGACATCCGCGTCTTCTCCGCGACCGGGCGCGCCGATGCCTTCGCCGCGCGCTACGGGGTCCGCGCCCAGCGCGAGTTGCGTGACGCGATCGCCGGGGCCGACGTGATCCTGACCTGCACCGCCCGTTACACCGTGACCACCGCCGACATCCCGGATGCCGGACGCCGCCTGATCATCGACTTGGGCCTGCCCCGCAACGTCGAGCCCCGTGTTGCAGACCTCCCGGGTGTCGAGCTGCTCGACCTCGAACTGCTCGCCCTGCATGCGCCGCTCTCCGAATTGGGCGAGGGGGCGCAGGAGCTGGTCGCCTCGGCGGCGGCGGAGTTCGAGGCGGAGTCCGAGGCCGCTCCGGCCATCGTCGCCTTCCGCCGCCACGTGTTCGCCGCCCTGGACGACGAACTCGCCCGGGCACGCGCACGCGGCGGCGACGAGCGGACGGAGGAGGCCCTGCGCCACCTCGCCGGTGTGCTCGTCCACACCCCGTCGGTACGAGCGCGGGCACTGGCAGCCGAGGGGCGGTCGGCCGAGTTCGCGGCGGGACTCGAAGCCCTCTACGGTCTGACCGTCGAGGCGACGGATGCCGC
>WOYR01000191.1 GCA_011620705.1 Microbacteriaceae bacterium
GGTGCACGAGGTTGTAGTGCTTCTGCAGGGCGACCATGGGCGCCACTCCGAGCTGTGCCGAGGCGATGCGGGCCTCGAAGAGCCGGTTGCCGGTGTGGTCCGAGGCGCCGAACGCGATCACCTTGCCGGCGCGGATCAACTCGTCCACCGCGAGCAGGGTCTCCTCGAAAGGCACCTCCGGGTCGTCGATGTGCAGGTACAGCAGATCGAGGCGATCCGTGTGCAACCGGCGCAGCGATGCCTCAACGGCCGCCGTGATCGCAGGAGCGGTCACCCCGGGATGATCCGCGCTCCTGCCGACCTTGGTCGCCACCACCGTGTCGTCGCGGGAGCGGCGGGAGCGCATCCAGTTGCCGATCATCGACTCGCTTCGACCGCTCGCGTAGGAATCGGCGGTGTCGATGAAGTTGCCCCCGTTGGCGGTGTAGCCGTCGAGGATCGCGTCGGTGGTCGCGTCGTCGGCCTTCCAACCGAACATCTTGCCGCTGATCGCGATCGGGAAGACGCTCAGCTCGGAGCTGCCGATCGGGCGGCGGGGCGCGGAAGGCGTCCCGACGATCGCAGCGGTCTCGGCGGTGGTGGGGACAGCCGGGACCGGCCCGGTGCGCACCGCCGCACGGTTGCCGTCGCCTGTCGCCTCTGCCATCTCCGCCTCTCTTGATCTCCGCCGATCCGACGTGCCGGCGGATCGGGCGCGTCCTGATTGCGAGGGTAACGCGCCGCCTCCTGCTCGTCCGGCAGGATGACCGAATCGTTACAAATCGTGAGGATCGCCCGACAAGCCGTCGGAACGGCTGCGGCCGTGCGAGCGCCGGACGAACACACAGCGAACACCCGGTGATCGCCTCTCCCCTCCAGGGCTGGGCACCCTAACGTTGCCGTTGTGCGGATGCCCCGGCATCCGGGCGGCATCGTCCACAGCGTACGGAGCCGCCGACGCACCGCCGCCCCCACGGACGGCACGAAGAAGGGCCCGGTCCCGCGGAGCGATCCGCGGGACGGGCCCTTCGCCCATTTCAGGGTGCCATCTCGAGACGCGGCCGCGCCGCTCCTCGATCAGCTCGAGCTACGCGTCGACCGACTCGCCCTCGGACGGGGTGTCCGCGCCGGTCTCGTCCACGACCGGGGCGAGCGAGAGCTTGCCGCGGTCATCGATCTTCGTGATCTCGACCTGGATCTTCTGGCCGACGCCGAGCACGTCCTCGACGTTCTCGACGCGCTTGCCGCCCGCGAGCTTGCGGACCTCGCTGATGTGCAGCAAGCCGTCCTTGCCGGGCATGAGCGAGACGAAGGCGCCGAATGCGGCGAGCTTGACGACGGTCCCGAGGAACCGCTCGCCCACCTCCGGGTTCAGCGGGTTGCCGATCGCCAGCACCTGCGCACGGGCCGCCTCGGCCGATGGGCCGTCGACCGCGCCGATGTAGACGGTGCCGTCCTCCTCGATGGAGATGTCGGCTCCCGTCTCATCCTGGATCGCGTTGATCGTCTTGCCCTTCGGGCCGATCAGCTCGCCGATCTTGTCGGTCGGGATCTGCACGCTGATGACGCGAGGAGCCGTCGGCGCCATCTCGTCCGGCCCGTCGATCGCCGCGTTGATGACCGCGAGGATCGCCGTGCGGGCCTCCTTGGCCTGCTTCAGCGCGCCCGCGAGCACATGAGCCGGGATGCCGTCGAGCTTGGTGTCGAGCTGCAGCGCGGTCACGAACTCGCTGGTTCCTGCGACCTTGAAGTCCATGTCGCCGAGCGCGTCCTCCGCGCCCAGGATGTCGGTCAGGGCCGCGTACCGGGTGACCCCGTCGACGGTGTCGGTGACCAGGCCCATCGCGATGCCCGCGACCGGCGGGCGCAACAGCACGCCCGCGTTGAGCAGCGAGAGCGTCGAGGCGCACACCGAGCCCATCGAGGTGGAGCCGTTGGACCCCAGGGCCTCCGACACCTGGCGGATCGCGTACGGGAACTCCTCGCGGCTCGGCAGCACCGGCACGAGGGCGCGCTCGGCCAGGTAGCCGTGCCCGATCTCGCGGCGCTTCGGCGACCCCACGCGGCCGGTCTCGCCGGTCGAGTACGGCGGGAAGTTGTAGTGGTGCAGGTAGCGCTTCTTGGTGATCGGGTTCAGCGAGTCGATCTGCTGCTCCATCTTGAGCATGTTCAGCGTGGTGACGCCCAGGATCTGGGTCTCCCCGCGCTGGAAGATCGCCGAACCGTGCACGCGCGGGATGACCTGCACCTCGGCGTCGAGCGCCCGGATGTCGGTCAGGCCGCGGCCGTCGATGCGGACTCCGTCCTTCAGAATGCGACCGCGCACGATCTTCTTGGTCACGGCCTTGTATGCACCGCTGACCATGGAGTTGGCGTCGGCAGGCAGCTTGCCGGCCTCGACCTGCGCGGCGACGGCGGACTTGACCTGCGACTTGAGTTCGTCGTCCTGCTTCTGGCGGTCCATCTTGTCGGCGATCTGGTAGATGCCCACCAGTTCGTCGTGCGCGATCCTGTCGACCGCCTCGTAGACCGCCGGGGTGTAGTCGAGGAAGAGCGGGTACTCCTGGATCTCCTTCGCAGACTGCGATGCGAGCAGCTCCTGCGCCTCCACGAGCGCCTTGAGGAAGGGCTTGGCCGCCTCCAGGCCTTCGGCGACGCGCTCCTCGTCTGGCTTGACGGCGCCGCCCTGGATGAGCTCCCAGCTGTGCTCGGTGGCCTCGGCCTCGACCATCATGATGGCGACGTCGTCCGTGCCGTCGTCGTTGCGCACGACACGTCCGGCGACGGTGAGATCGAAGACCGCGCGCTCCAGCTGGCTGAACTTCGGGAACGCGACCCACTGGCCGTCGATCAGCGCCAGGCGCACGCCCGCGATCGGGCCGCTGAACGGCAGGCCCGAGATCTGAGTGGATGCCGACGCGGCGTTGATCGCGAGCGCGTCGTAGAACTCGTCGGGGGCGATGCTCAGCACCGTGATGACGATCTGCACCTCGTTGCGGATGCCGTCGGCGAACGACGGGCGCAGCGGGCGGTCGATCAGGCGGCAGACCAGGATCGCGTCGGTCGATGGGCGGCCCTCGCGGCGGAAGAAAGAACCGGGGATCTTGCCTGCCGCGTACGAGCGCTCCTCGACATCCACCGTCAAGGGGAAGAAGTCGAAGCCCTCGCGCGGGCTCTTGCCGACGCTGGTGGCGCTGAGGAGCATCGTGTCCTCGTCGAGGTACGCGGCGACCGCGCCCTGCGCCTGCTGCGCGAGCCGGCCGGTTTCGAACCGGACGACGCGCTTGCCGAACTTGCCGTTGTCCAGAACGGCTTCGGCGAATTTGATTTCGGGACCCTCCACGAGGTGTCTCTCCTTATTGTTGGCTGGCGACCATTCGGGTCGCCGACATACCCAAGGAGCAGGAGCGGGCAGGAAGAACGACGGCGCAAAGTTCTGCAGTGCTGCACAGTGCGGTCGCGCCGGTTGCCTCTCTGAACTAACAGAGCTCTGGTCAACAGTAGAAGTGCGCCGACCCAGCCCTCGGGCTGCTTCGGAAGACCACCACCGGTGACCAGCTTCGTGCCGGCCTGCTCCGGATGCCGCGGAATCGCGACTCGGCCATCCTATCAGTCCGGCGTGTCGAGGGGCAGATGCTGCAGCGTGCGGCGCGGAACGAGCTCGACGAGCGCCGTGTGCTTCGGCGCCATGCCGTCGCCCGCGGTGCGGCCGCGCAGGCGGCGGCCCGCCCACGGGCGCGCGTGGGTCCAGATCCAGGCGGGCGTGCTGATCCTGCTGATGCGGGCCTCTGGGGCGTCGTCATGCATGAGCGCGTCGAGGGCGCCGAGCTCCCCGGCGCCGGGCACGCCGAGCATCGCGGCTGCGCGGTACGACAGAACCCGGTGCCCGTAGGAGCTGAGGTGCACGCGATCGGCGGCCCACATCCGCTCATCGACGCGATCGGGGTCCCGCGTGAAGTCCAGCAGCAGCGAGTCCGTCTCGGCGGCGACCCGGCGCAGCTCCTCCGCCAGGCGGATGGTGCGGCGGTTCACCATGCGCAGCAGCGGCCACGGTGCGATGAACGGGGTGACCATGAGCACGTCGGCGCCGGACTCCTTCAGGCGCACGATCCCTTCGCGCAAGCGGTCGGCGATGCGCTCGAGATGACGCCCGGTCTCCGCGAGGTCGTTCGCGCCGATCAGCACGGTCACCAGATCGGCGCGCAGCGCGATGGCCTGCGGAATCTGGCGCTGAAGCACATCCTCCACCGTCCGGCTGCGCACGGCGAGGTTGGCATAGCGGAGCCGACGGGCTCCGTCGCCATCGCTGCCTGCACGGGTGTCGCTGCGGACCAGGAGCATGGAGAGCCGGTCGGCCCAGCCGCGCACCTGGCCCGGGTCCTGGCGGGAGTCGTCGCAGAGCCCCTCGGTCAGCGAATCGCCCAGGGCGACGTAGCGCTTCCACCGCTTCCCCGGCACGACGGCGGGCGGAACGGGCGCCGCTGGGTCCGAGCTCAGGATCGAGGCGGGAGCCGTGCCCTGCCGCACGGCGATCGCATCGCGGTAGTGACCGAGCAGTTCGTCGCCGAGCCGCGCCCAGCTGCGGTCGGCGACCGAATCGCGGGCTGCGATCGCGAAGGCGCGGCGCTTGCCCCGGTCGCCGACGAGATCGAGGACCCGGGCGCGCAGCTCACCGAGATCACCCGGTTTGTACAGCCACCCGGTCCGGCTGTTCTGCACCAGGTCGACGGGACCGCCCCTGCCGGTGGCGACCACCGGGACGCCGCTGGCGAGGGCCTCCTGGATGGTCTGGCAGAAGGTCTCGTTCTCGCCAGGATGCACGAACAGATCGAAGCCCGCCACCGCCTCGGCGAGGCGATCACCTCCGAGGAAGCCGAGGAACACGGCGCCCGGGAGCAGCTTCTCGAGGGCGGGCCTGCTCGGGCCGTCCCCGACGATCACGAGCCTGGTGTTCGGGAGGTCGGCGATGGCTGCGAGGTCCTCGACCTGCTTCTCGGGAGCGAGGCGCCCGACATAGCCGATGATCGTCTCGCCGTTCGGGGCGAGCCTGCTGCGCCACCGCTCGTCACGGCGCTCCGGGCGGAACCGCTCGGCGTCGACCCCGCGCGCCCAGAGCCGCAGCCGCTCCACGCCGGCATCCCGCAGCTCGGCGATCGATGCAGAACTCGGCGCCAGGGTCAGCGTCGCCCGCTGGTGGATGCGCGCGACGTGCTGGGCGAGCACCGGCTGCGCCGCCGGGATGCCGTAGCGCTCCGCATAGCCGGGGATGTCGGTCTGGTAGATCGCCACCGTCGGGATCCCGAGGTGGTCGGCCGCGCGCAGGCCCTGCCAGCCGAGCACGAACGGCGAGGCCAGGTGAACGACATCCGGGCTGACCTCGCGCAGCATCATGGACAGCGATGCCGCACGCGCGAAGGTGAGGCGCACCTCGGGGTACGACGGCATCCCGACCGAACGCAGCAGCGACAGCTCGGAGCCGTGCGGACCGGCCCCCGCTGACCGGCCGATCGGTTCGAGGCGGCTCGCGCGCGGCGCGATGACCCGGGTCTCGTGCCCGTTCGCCTCCAGGTGCCGCAGCACCTGGAGCAGTGAATGGGTGACGCCGTTCATGTGGATGAGCGACGATTCCGCGAACAAGACGACTCTCATGGCTCCATGTTCGATCCCCGCGACACACCGCGGCCGCACCCGGAACCCTCTGCGCCGAGGGTTCACGCAGTCGCCCCACTCCGTTACCGCTGGATGCCTCGCCGTCTCCGTCAGGACCCCCTCCGTTCACCCTGGGCATCGGCATCCGGCCCGTCGGACCGGATGCCCGTCGGACCGGATGCCCGGATGAGGGGGTGGCGGGCCCTGCATTCGCGCGCAAAGCGCTCTACCCTGCTGTTCATGGCTACCGTGGAACTCACCGAGCAGACCTTCGAGAGCACCATCCTGGACGGAGGAATCGTCCTCATCGACTTCTGGGCGGACTGGTGCGGTCCGTGCAAGGCCTTCGCCCCGATCTACGACGCGACCTCCGCCGGCAACGACGACATCGTCTTCGCCAAGGTCGACACCGAGGCCAACCAGGGGCTCTCCGCCGCCATGGGCATCCAGGCGATCCCGACCCTGATGGCGTTCCGCGATGGCATCGGCGTGTTCTCCCAGGCCGGCGCGCTGCCGAGGCCCGCTCTCGAGGACCTCATCAGCCAGGTGCGCGCCCTCGACATCGACGCCGTCCGCGCCGAGATCGCCGCGCAGGGCAACGGGACCACCGAGCCCGGCGCGACGGACTAGCGCACGGCACCCATCAGCAGCTCGACCCGGAGCCGCCCGCGCCGGCGGACCACGCGCGCCGGAATGCGGGCTCTCCCCGCCGCGTCGTCGAGCCGTCGCAGCGTCTCGTCGACCACGGACTCCAGCCCGCGCGGCACCGAGCCGACCGGCCCGCTCACGCGCCGTCCTGTGAACAGCCGCACCACGATCGGGGCGTCGACGCGCTCCGCCTCCTGGCTGCGCGGCGAGACCGCGGTCTCCACCTCGCCACCCGCCTCGATCACCGCCCGCAACTCGTCCTGGCAGGGATCGCTGCCGGCGAGCGTGATCGTCACCCGTTTGCCCTTGGCCCGCAGATCGTAGCCGTAGTCGTTCAGGCTCCCCGCGCCACGATCCGATCGCGGAAGGGCCACGCCATCCGCCACGCTCAGATCCGGTCCCCCGAACATCCGCCGGTGCACCCTGGTGGGGATGACGACCCCGTCGCGCATCCGGTTCCGAGTCGCAGAGTGTCCATGCGGCGACGCTACTCCGGTGACAATGGAGGGATGCACCCGACCAATCCCGCCCAGTTCGACGACGCCATGGCCGACCGGGTTCCCGCGCCCGATGAGGTTCGGGAGGGGATCTGGTCGATCCCGCTTCCCATGCGCCAGCCGGGCAACCCCTTCTCACTGTGCTATCTGATCGCCGGGGACGACGGCTCGCTGCACCTGATCGACACCGGCTACGACACCGACGAGAACTTCGCCATGCTCCTCGCCGCCCTCGACGCCTTCGGACTCAAGCTCGACGACCTCGCGAGTGTGTTCGCCACCCACCTGCATCCCGATCATCTGGGAATGACCGGACGGCTGCGCGCGGCGAGCGGGGCGCGGATCGGGATGCTGCGGCGCGAGCACGAGGGCCTCGTCGCGATCGCCGGCGGTGACCTCACCGTCACCGAGGGGTTGATCGCGAGCTGGGGCGTACCGCCCGAGCGCCGGCCGGAGCTGGACCTCCGCACCGGCGACCGCCCGACGGCGCGCGGCGGGGTCCCGGAGGTGGATCGGAGCTACGAACCGGGCCAGGCGCTCGAGGTGCCGGGTCGGTCGATCCAGCTGCTCGCCACACCGGGGCACACCGCCGGATCGGCGAGCCTGGTCGACGCCGACGCGGGGCTCATCTACACCGGCGACACGGTGCTGCCCAAGATCTTCTCGGGGCTCGGCCTCGGCGATCGGACCGGCGAAGCCAACCCGATCGCCGACTACCTGAACTCGCTGGAGATGCTGGCCCGCTACGACGAGCTGGAGGTGGCGCCCGGCCACGGCTACCGCTTCCGCGGGCTGATCGAACGCAACGCGGTTCTCGCCGAGCACCACCTGGACCGCTCGCGGGCGGCAGCCGAGATCATCCGCGCCGACCCGGATGCGACGGTCTGGGAGGTCGCCAGCCGCCTGCGCTGGACCGCCGGCTGGCAGAATCTGAACGGCTTCTTCCTGCTCTCCGCCCTGTCGCAGACCGCGCTGCACCTGGACTTCGCGCGCTCGGACGCCTTCCCCGGCTGACCTCGTGACGAGATTCTGGGCGCGGTCGGAACGAGCCGAGGCGTGACCGACGCCGACGCGGTCGTCGTCGGCGCAGGCCCTAATGGGCTCGTCGCCGCGGTCGCGCTCGCCGAGGCCGGCCTGCGCGTGACACTCCTCGAGGCCGCGGAGCGCCCGGGCGGCGGACTGCGCACCGAGGAGCTCACGCTCCCCGGCTTCCGCCATGACATCGGCGCCACGGTCCACGCGCTCGCGCTCGCCTCGCCGGCGTTCCGCGCCCTGGATCTGACCCGCGAGGGGCTCGCCTTCGCCCACCCGGCCATCCCGCTCGGCCACGCGATCGCGCCCGGCGACTCGGTGCTGCTGCACCGCTCTGTCGCCGACACCGCCGCGGGGCTCGGCCGTGACGGCCGCCGCTGGGCGGGGGTCATCGGCGGACTCGGCGCGCACTGGGAGGGACTCGCCGAGTCGGTGCTCGAGCTCACGCACCTCCCGCCACGAGCGCCGCTCACGCTGCTCGACTTCGGCATGCACGGGCTCTTCCCTGCGACCTTCCCGATCCGGTTCGCCTTCCACGAGGAGCCGGCGCGCGCGCTCCTGGCCGGACTCGCCGCGCACGCCGCCCTGCCGCTCGGCGCCCTCGGGAGCGCCGCCTTCGGGATCGTGCTCGGCGCCCTCGCGCACGGCGTCGGCTGGCCGGTCGCGGTCGGCGGCTCTGAGCGCGTCGCCGATGCCCTCGTCGCGCGCTTCGCCTCGCTCGGCGGGGAACTCGTCACCGGCCACCGGGTCGCCTCGCTGGACCGGCTGCCGAGCGCGCGGACGACGATCCTCGATGTCGGCGCGCGCCAGTTCGCCGCGATCGCCGGCGACCGGCTGCCGTCGGGGTACCGCCGTCGACTGGAGGGCTGGCACTCCGGCCCCGGGGTCTTCAAGCTCGACTGGGCGCTCGACGGCCCGATCCCCTGGGCGGATCCCGCGCTCGCGAGTGCGGGAACCGTCCACCTCGGCGGCCCGGCAGCGGCCATCGTCGCGAGCGAGGCTGCGGTGCATCGCGGCCGGATCTCCGAGGAGCCGTACGTGCTCCTCGTGCAGCCGACCGTCGCCGACCCCTCGCGCGCACCGGCAGGCAAGCACACCGCCTGGGCGTACATCCACGTGCCCAACGGCTGGGACGGCGATGCGACCTCGCTGATCGAGAGTCGAGTGGAGGCGTTCGCTCCCGGCTTCCGCGAGCGCATCCTCGGGCGGCATGCGTTCACGCCGGCAGCGCTCGAGGCGTGGGACGCGAACCTCGTCGGCGGCGACATCGGCGGCGGCTCGAACGAACTGCGGCAGATCTTCGCCCGTCCGCGCCTCTCGCGGACGCCGTGGCGGACGCCGCTGCCCGGCGTGTACCTCGCCTCCGCCTCGACGCTGCCCGGCGGTGGCGCGCACGGCATGAGCGGGTGGAACGCGGCGAAGGACGCGCTGAGGCGCCTCGGCTGATCGCTAGCCCAGCTTCGCCCGCAGGAACTCCAGCGACCGCCCCCAGGCGTCTCCCGCGGCATCCGGATGGAAGGTGTTCGGGTTGGTGTCGTTGAAGAAGGCGTGGCCTGCACCGGGGTAGACCTTCGCCTCGAAGGCGACGCCGGCATCCGCCATGGCGCTCTCGAGCGCAGGCAGGGCCTCCATCAGGCGCTCGTCCTGGTCGCCGTAGAAGGCGAGGACCGGGCAGTGGATGCTCGCCGCCTCGCCCGGCTCGGCGCTGCCGTAGAACGGCACGGCCGCCTTCACGCGCGGGTCGGCTTCGGCCAGCGAGAAGCTGTATGACCCGCCGAAGCAGAAGCCGAGCACGCCGATCCTGCCGTCGATGCCGTCCTCGTTCTCGAGCCCGTCGACGACGGCGGTCAATTTGGCGATCGCGCCGGCGGCGAACTCGGGGGCGCGGGAGGCGGCGAATGCCTCGCGCAGCTTGGGCTGGTTGACCGAGCGGCGTTGCTGGTCGGGATCGTTCATCATGGCGAACAGCTCCTCGCCGGTCTCGGGCGTGACGCCGGCATCCGAGAGCAGATCGGGCGCCATCACGAGGTAGCCTTCGGCCGCGTAGCGGTCTGCCACGTTCTTGATGTGATCGACCAGGCCCCAGATCTCGTGGATGAGGATCAGCGCACCGCGCGGGTCGCCCTCCGGATCGGCGCGGTAGACGGTGACACCGTTGACGGCCTGCATCGAACCCATGAACTGGATGCTACGTCACCGAGTCGAGCGGATCGTCACGCCCGCGGCCGCGAGAACACCGCGCGCAGCGCGAAGAACACGATCACGGCGACGACCAGCACGATCGCGAGCTTCGCGATGAACCACGCCAGGCTGAGCAGCGCGTCCACCAGGAACCACGCGATCACGATCGCTGCGACCACAGCGAGAACCGTCCAGATGGTTCCGCCGCGCATGCAGTTGAGACTAGCGCCGCCAGGGCTCCAAGGTGGGGCTCCCCCAGGGGAGGTCGATCAGGAAGATCCACCGTTCATCGGTTCAGGATGCCGGCTGACGAGGTTCTTCCTGATCCGCCGACCGCGTGAGCGTGCGGCGACCGGCGAGCGTGCGGCCACCGGCGCCGTCATCGGCCCGGCCTCGATCGGATCGGCCTCGATCGGATCGGATGCCGGGGCCGGGCATCCAGCAACCGGAACGGGCCGCCATCCCGAAGGATGACGGCCCGTTCGCAAGAGTTCGCGTAATCAGCGGGACTCAGCTG
>WOYR01000067.1:0-6588 GCA_011620705.1 Microbacteriaceae bacterium
GACCGCCAGACCGGCAAGACCGCGATCGCGATCGACACGATCATCAACCAGAAGGACAACTGGGCGTCGGGCGACACCGACAAGCAGGTGCGCTGCATCTACGTCGCCATCGGTCAGAAGGGCTCGACGATCGCCGCCGTCAAGGGTGCGCTCGAAGAGGCGGGCGCGATGGAGTACACCACCATCGTCGCAGCGCCGGCGTCCGACCCCGCCGGCTTCAAGTACCTCGCCCCGTACACCGGCTCGGCCATCGGCCAGCATTGGATGTACGGCGGAAAGCACGTGCTGATCATCTTCGACGACCTGTCCAAGCAGGCGGAGGCCTACCGCGCCGTCTCGCTGCTGCTGCGCCGCCCGCCGGGACGCGAGGCATATCCGGGCGACGTGTTCTACCTGCACTCCCGGCTGCTCGAGCGCTGCGCGAAGCTCTCCGACGAGCTCGGCGCGGGGTCGATGACCGGCCTGCCGATCATCGAGACCAAGGCGAACGACGTCTCGGCCTACATCCCGACCAATGTGATCTCGATCACCGACGGCCAGATCTTCCTGCAGTCCGATCTCTTCAACGCGAACCAGCGCCCGGCGGTCGACGTCGGCATCTCGGTGTCCCGCGTCGGCGGCGACGCCCAGGTCAAGAGCATCAAGTCGGTCTCGGGCACCCTGAAGCTCGAGCTGGCGCAGTACCGCTCGCTCCAGGCCTTCGCGCTGTTCGCCTCCGATCTGGATGCCACCAGCCGCCGGCAGCTCGACCGCGGCGCCCGGCTGACCGAGTTGCTGCGCCAACCGCAGTACTCGCCGTTCCCGGTGGAGAAGCAGGTCGTCTCGATCTGGGCGGGGACCAACGGCAAGCTCGACGACGTGCCCGTCGAGGACGTTCTGCGCTTCGAGTCCGAGTTCCACGACTTTCTGTCCCGCAAGACGAAGTCGCTCGACACCATCCGCGACAGCGGGGTGCTGAGCGACGAGGTGAAGGCGGAGCTCGAGAAGGCGGTGGACGACTTCAAGAAGGAGTTCCTCACCGGCTCGGGAGACCCGCTCGCCAGCGCCGGCAATGAGGTCTTCGAGCCGACAGAGGTCGAGGACGTCAATCAGGAGAAGATCGTGAAATCGCGCCGCTGAGCGCCGACTGATACGACGAACACCGAAGGGAGGACAGAATGGGAGCCCAGCTCCGCGAGTACCGCGCCCGCATCAAGAGCGCGCAGACCACGAAGAAGATCACGCGCGCCATGGAGTTGATCGCGGCCTCGCGCATCCAGAAGGCCCTCGGCCGGGTGAGGTCCTCCGCGCCGTACGCCCGCGCCGTCACCCATGCGGTCTCGGCCGTCGCCACCTATTCCAATGTCGACCACGTGCTGACCACCGAGCCGGAGAAGATCACCCGCGCCGCGATCGTCGTGTTCGCCTCGGACCGGGGCTTGGCGGGCGCGTTCAATGCGAACGTGCTGCGCGCATCGGAGGAGCTCGCGACGCTGCTGCACGGCCAGGGCAAGGAGGTCGTCTATTACCTGATCGGCCGCCGCGCCGTCGGCTATTTCAGCTTCCGCAAGCGCGGCTTCGAGAAGGTCTGGACCGGCGACACCGATGAGCCGCAGTTCGCCACGGCGCAGGAGATCGGCGAGACGCTGGTTGCCAAGTTCATCCAGGGCGAGGACGAAGGCGGCGTGAACGAGATCCACATCGTCTACAACCGCTTCGTGTCGATGCTGACCCAGGAGCCCGAAGTGGTGCGCCTGCTTCCGCTGGAGATCGTCGAGGGCGTCGAGGACCCCGGCGGCACCGAGGTCTTCCCGCTCTACGAGTTCGAGCCGGACGCCAACACCGTGCTGGATGCCCTCCTGCCGGTCTACATCGACTCGCGCATCTTCAACGCCATGCTGCAGTCCGCCGCCTCCAAGCACGCAGCCACCCAGAAGGCGATGAAGTCGGCGAGCGACAACGCCGACACGCTCATCCGCGACTACACCCGACTCGCCAACAACGCGCGTCAGGCCGAAATCACCCAGCAGATCTCCGAGATCGTGGGCGGCGCCGACGCCCTGAGCTCCGCGAAATAGACACCGCGAAATAGACACCGCGAAATAGATACGAGGAATCCCATGGCCACTGCGACCACCAAGGCACCCGCCGCCCGCACCCCCAAGAGCACGCCGCCCGCGCGCAACGCGCCCGCGAAGAAGGCCGGCTCCGAGCCGGCGACCACGCCGTCCGCCGGCACGGGGCGCATCGCCCGCGTGACCGGCCCGGTGGTCGACATCGAGTTCCCGCATGACGCGATCCCGGAGATCTACAACGCGCTGAAGACCACCATCACCCTGGACGGCGAGGACAACGAGATCACCCTCGAGGTCGCGCAGCATCTCGGCGACGACGTGGTCCGGGCCATCGCCCTGAAGCCCACCGATGGGCTGGTCCGCGGCGGCGAGGTGCGCGACACCGGCGCCGCGATCTCGGTGCCGGTCGGCGATGTCACCAAGGGCCACGTCTGGAACGTCACAGGCGATCTGCTCAACGGCGTCGAGGGCGAGAAGATCGAGATCACGGAGCGCTGGCCGATCCACCGCCAGCCGCCGGCCTTCGACCAGCTCGAGTCGAAGACGCAGCTGTTCGAGACCGGGATCAAGGTCATCGACCTGCTCACCCCGTATGTGCTCGGCGGCAAGATCGGCCTGTTCGGCGGGGCGGGCGTGGGCAAGACGGTCCTCATCCAGGAGATGATCTACCGCGTCGCCGCCAACCACGGCGGTGTCTCGGTGTTCGCAGGGGTCGGCGAGCGCACCCGTGAGGGGAACGACCTGATCGGCGAGATGGAGGAGGCGGGCGTCTTCGACAAGACGGCCCTCGTCTTCGGCCAGATGGACGAGCCGCCGGGAACGCGCCTTCGCGTCGCGCTCTCGGCCCTCACCATGGCCGAGTACTTCCGCGATGTGCAGAACCAGGACGTGCTGCTGTTCATCGACAACATCTTCCGTTTCACCCAGGCGGGCTCCGAGGTCTCGACGCTGCTCGGCCGCATGCCGTCCGCGGTGGGCTACCAGCCGAACCTGGCCGACGAGATGGGCGTGCTGCAGGAGCGCATCACCTCCACGCGCGGCCACTCCATCACCTCGCTGCAGGCGATCTACGTTCCCGCCGACGACTACACCGACCCGGCCCCCGCCACCACCTTCGCCCATCTGGATGCCACCACCGAGCTCAGCCGTGAGATCGCATCGCGCGGCCTGTACCCGGCGGTCGACCCGCTGACCTCGACCAGCCGCATCCTGGATCCCCGCTACCTGGGCGAGGACCACTACCGGGTGGCCACCGATGTCAAGCAGATCCTCCAGAAGAACAAGGAGCTGCAGGAGATCATCGCGATCCTCGGTGTCGACGAGCTCTCGGAAGAGGACAAGATCACCGTGTCGCGGGCGCGCCGCATCCAGCAGTTCCTCTCGCAGAACACCTACATGGCGACCAAGTTCACCGGCGTCGAGGGTTCGACCGTTCCGCTGAAGGAAACGGTGGAGTCGTTCGACGCGATCGCCAAGGGCGAGTTCGACAGCGTGGCCGAGCAGGCGTTCTTCAACGTCGGCTCGATCAGCGACGTCGAGGAGAAGTGGGCGCAGATCCAGAAGGAGAACGGCTGATCATGGCCGATCTGGATGCCCATGAACTGCATGTCAGCGTCGTCTCGGCCGATGCCGAGCTCTGGACGGGCGAGGCCCGGCAGGTCGTCGCGCGCACACTGATCGGCCAGATCGGCCTCCTCGCAGGCCACGAGCCGGTGCTGGGCATCCTGGCCGAGGGCGAGGTGCGCATCACCACTCCCGACGGCGAGGTGATCGCCGTCAGCGCGCAGAACGGGTTCCTCTCGATGCAGAACAACATCGTCACCGTGGTCGCGGGTGCCGCCGAGTTGGTCTGAGGTTCATCGTCGAACGAGTCGTCGAGTGCTGATCGTGGCCGCGGGACTGCCCGGCGCGGGCAAGAGCACGATCGTCGAGGTCGTCGGCAACCGCCTGGGCGCTCCCGTCGTCTCCGTCGACCCGATCGAATCGGCCATCCTCAGCGCGGGCATCGACTCCGACCAGCCGACCGGGCTTGCGGCCTACCTGGTGGCCGGGGCGATCGCCGAGGCGATGCTCTCGGGTGGCGGCAGCGTGATCGTGGATGCCGTGAACGCGGTCGAGCCCGCCCGTGAGCAGTGGGTGAGACTCGCCGAGCGGCAGCAGACGCCGATCAAGTTCCTCGAGGTGATCTGCTCCGACCCGGAACTGCACCGCACCCGTCTGGCGAGCCGTCACCGCCGGCTCGCTCACCTGGCGGAGCCGACATGGCACGCTGTCGAGCAGAGCCTGGACGAGTGGGAGGCGTGGACCGGCAGGACAGGCGCCGTCCCCCGCATCACCTTGGATTCCGTCCAGCCGCTCGCGGTCAACGTCGAGCAGGCGCTGGCGTTCCTCGGATCCTGAGCGCCGACGGTCCCGCTCGATGCTGATCATCCTGCCGCCCTCGGAGACCAAGCGCGACGGGGGAGACCCGTCCCGCCCGCTCTCCCTCGATGCGCTCAGCTTCCCGAGCCTCAGCGGCCCCCGCACCCGCGCCCTCGGCGCGCTGGGCCGTCTGGCGCGCGATCGAGGCGCGGCGGCCGCCTTGCGGCTCGGCCCGACGCAGGCGGCCGAACTGCAGCGCAACAGGCTGGTCGGGAGCGGTCCGACGATGCAGGCGCTCGAGCGCTTCGACGGGGTTCTCTATGAGGCGCTCGGGGTGTCGACGCTGCCGCGGGCTGCGCGGCAGTTCGCGCGCGACCGGGTTGTGGTGGGCTCGGCGCTGTTCGGCCTGCTGGGCGCCGAGGATCCGATCCCGGCCTATCGGCTCTCGCCCGATTCGCGGCTGCCGGGCACCCCCCTCAAGGCCCTGTGGAGCGCACCGGTCTCGGCTCTGCTGGGGGCCAGGACCGGCATGATCCTCGATCTGCGCTCGGAGGCGTATGCGGCACTCGGCCCCGCTCCGAAGCGGGAGGAGTCGTGGTACCTGCGCGTGGTGTCCGAGGGCGAGGACGGGCGCCGGCGCGCGCTGAACCACTTCAACAAGAAGGGCAAGGGCGAGTTCACGCGCGCCCTGCTGCTGGCGGGCGTCGATCATCCGGACGCCGCATCGCTGCTGAGCTGGGCGGCTGCCACCGGCATCCAGCTCGAGCCCGGTGCCGCCGGAGAACTGGTGCTCGTGCTCTGAGCCCTAGGGTGGAGGGGTGTACGACGACTACGGCAACGGGACGACCGGGGCGCTGATCGCCCTGGTGACGTTCCTGACCTTCGTGGCCGTCTACGTCGTCGTGCTGATCGCGGCCTACGCGGTGATGGCCCTGTCGCTTTCGCGATTCTTCCGCAAGGTCGGCGTGGAGCCCTGGATCGGCTGGGTGCCGTTCTACCGCTACTGGAAGTGGCTGGAGGTCGGCGGTCAACCGGGGTGGCTGTCAGTGCTGCTCGTCGTGCCGTACGCCGGCATCGCCACGCTCGTCTTCCTGGCAATCGGCATGCACCGCACCGGGTTGGCATTCCGCAAGGACGGCAGCTGGGTGGTGCTCGGGATCTTCCTCCCCTTCGTCTGGTGCTTCCTGCTGGCTCGCCGGAGCGAGGTCTACGACCCGCGCCTGATCACAGCCGCGGGTTTTGGGCCGCCCCGTGCCGGCTACGGCGCCGTGCCATCGACCGGGTCGGCGGGGCCGGCGGTCTGATCAGGCGAACGACGATCTGAAGCACCCTGCGATGTGGTCGTCGACGAGCCCGGCGGACTGCATCAGTGCGTAGATCGTCGTCGGTCCGACGAAGCGGTAGCCGCGCCTCTTGAGCTCCTTGCTGAGCGCGGTCGATTCGGATGTGACGGCTGGCACCTCGGCGGAGGATGCCGGAGCGCGATCGCGCGGCCGCGGGGCGAAGCCCCAGATCAGCTCGTCGAGGGCGCCCGGATTGCTCCGCACCAGCGCCCGCGTCACCCGCGCGTTCGAGACGGCGGCGTCGACCTTGAGACGATTGCGGATGATGCCGGGGTCCGCCATCAACCGTTCCACGTCGCGCTCGTCGAAGGCGGCGACCGCGTCGATGTCGAAGCCGTTGAACGCGAGTCGGAAGGCGGGCCGCCGCCGCAGGATCGTGATCCACGACAATCCGGCCTGGAATCCTTCGAGGCTGAGTTTCTCGAACAGGCGCTGGTCGCCGTGCAGCGGGCTGCCCCACTCCTCGTCGTGATAGCGCTGATACTCGGCGTCGTGCCCGGCCCATCCGCAGCGCGGACGGCCGTCGTCGCCGACGATCAGCGAACTCACGCGGGGCGATCGAGCGGAGCGGGATCGAGATCCATATCCATATCCAGATCCAGATCCAGTCGGCTTTCGGTGTTGTCGTCGAAGTCCATGTCGTCGAAGTCCATGCCGCCGAAGTCCGCGCCGCGGATCCTCCTGCCGCCGAGGTCCGCGCCGCCGGCCTTCTTGGCGCCGGCCTTCACGCCCGATGCGATGTGGGCGATGCCCTCGTGCCGCAACAGCCACGATTTGGTCGGGATGCCCTCGCCGCCGCTGTAGCCGGTGATGCGGCCGTCGCTGCCGAG
>WOYR01000067.1:6688-10279 GCA_011620705.1 Microbacteriaceae bacterium
GACCGCCCGATCGAGCACCGGGTCCGACTGCTCGGGCAGCCCGTCGCCGGGGAGTCGGCCATCCCTCTCGATGGAGAGCGAGACGATCGCCCCGCCGTTGCCGATCACCTCGATGCGGCCGATCGGGCTCCCGAGGCGGCGCAGATGCGCCGGCGCGGCGGCATCGCCGGTGGAGTCATCGGGCGTCCGCGCTGTGATCCTGTCCATGATCCGAGAGTAACCCGCGCGCCCGACACGGCCCCGCGGGAATCGGACATGGCGCAGAGCCGGCCCGCGGGCGGGCCGGGGAGGAGAGCAGCCATACGCTTGCAGCATGGATGCCCGCGTTCTCGGCCCCTCCTCGCTGTCGGTCTCGGTCATCGGGCTGGGGTGCAACAACCTCGGCCGGCCGGGGACGGCCAGCCAGGAGCAGGCGGGGACGGATGCCGTCGTCAACGCCGCCATCGAGGCCGGCGTGACCTTCTTCGACACCGCGGACATCTACGGCGCCGAGTTCGGTCTGAGCGAGACGCGGCTCGGCACCGCGATCAAGGGCAAGCGCGATCACCTCGTGATCGCCACGAAGTTCGGCCACACCGCGGCGCCCTCGCCGATCCAGGGGCGCAAGGGCTCCCGGGACTACATCCGCACCGCGGTCGAGGGATCGCTGCGGCGGCTGAACACCGATCGCATCGACCTCTATCAGCAGCACACTCCCGACACCGGCGTTCCGATCGAGGAGACGCTCGCCGCCCTCGACGAGCTGGTCCGAGAAGGCAAGGTCCTCTCGATCGGCAGTTCCAACTTCGACGCGGAGCAGATCGCCGAGGCGGATGCCGCGGCCGGGCGTCTCGGCACCGCCAGGTTCGTCTCCGCTCAGAACGAGCTCAACCTGCTCGCCCGCAGCGCGGAGGTCGACGTGCTCCCGGCCGTCCGTGCGGCCGGACTGGGATTCCTCCCCTTCTTCCCGCTCGCCAACGGCCTGTTCACCGGCAAGTTCACGCGCACCGAGCGCCCGGCCGGCAGCCGGATCGCCATGAGCCGCCCGCACGTCGCCGACGACGCCCCCTGGGATGCGATCGAGGCATATGCCGACTTCGCAAGGTCCCGCGGGATCACGATGCTCGAGGCGACCTTCGGCTGGCTGCTCTCCCGTCCAGGGCTGAGCAGCGTGATCGCGGGCGCCACTCGGCCGGAGCAGATCATGCAGAACGCCTCGGCGGGTTCCGGGTGGCGGCCGTCACCCGCCGAGGCGGAGGAGATCGAGGGACTGTTCCCGCTGGAATGAGCGGTCATCCTCTCGGGAAAGGGGCTACGCCGCGCCGTCAGCGTCTTCCGGCTGGAGGATCACCTGCACGTCGACGGTGATCGCCACGTCGTCGCCGAGCATCAAGCCGCCCGCCTCGATCGCGGAGTTCCAGCTGACGCCGAAGTCGTGGCGGTTGATCTTGGTCGACGCGGACGCTCCGGCCTTGATGCGGCCGTAGTCATCGGTGATGACGCCGCCGAACTCTCCGGTCAGAGTGACGGTCTTCGTGACGCCGCGCAGGGTGAGATCGCCGGTCATGGTGAAGTCGTCGCCATCCACGGTGATCCCGGTCGAGTGGAACAGCATGTGCGGGTGCTCCTCCACCAGGAAGAAGTCGCCCGAGCGCAGATGGTTGTCGCGCGTCTCATGGTTGGTGTTCACCGAGGAGACGTCGATCGAGGCGTCGACGCTGATCTCGCCGCTGTCCTCGGGTGTCACGACGGTGACATCGAAGTCGTCGAACGTGCCATGCACCTTGCTGATCTTCATGTACTTCACCGAGAAGGAGAGCTTGGCGTGGTCGGGATCGAGCTTCCAGGTCCCGACGCGGTAGTCGGGACGGGTCGCGAGGTTAGTTGTCATGTCACCAATCAAGCACAGCCAGCGCGCCGGCATTCCCGATTCTGGTGACGTGTCAGATAATTTTTGGGGAGTTGCCAGTCAGTGCCCCACCAGCGGCCCCATGATCCGTGCGGCGAGCGATGGGCGGCCTGTGACGCGCTCCTCGGCATCGGCGATGGCCATCGCGGTCATCCCCGCGTTCGCGCCGGCGAAGCGCAGCGGCTCGACCTCCCACGACGGGGAGCGGTGGTTCACCCATGGCAGGCGGGTGAGCTCGGTGTCGGCGCCGGTGAGCAGGTCGGCGAGGGTGCGGCCGGCCAGGTTGGTGGTGCTGAGTCCGTCTCCGACATAACCGCCCGCGGTCGCGATCCGGGTGGCGGGGTCGTAGTTCACGCTCGCGTGCCAGTCGCGGGGCACGCCGAGCGGCCCGCCCCAGCGATGGGTGATCGCGGCATCCTTCGCGGCGGGGAACAGCTCGAGCAGCGCGCGGCGCAGATGCTCGAACACCCGCGGCGAGCGGTCGTACTCGGGCCGGATGGCGCTGCCCCAGTGGTAGCGCGCGCCGCGGCCGCCGAACGCGAAGCGGTTGTCGGCCGTGCGCTGGCCGTAGATCAGCAGATGGCGGAAGTCCGTGAAGGTCTGCCCGTGCCGCAGCCCGATCCCGTCCCAGAAGGCGTCGGGCAGCGGCTCGGTCGCGATCATCAGCGAATACAGCGGCATGATCCGCCGGTGGGTGCCCCGCAGCGTCGCGCCGTAGCCCTCGGTGGCGAGCACGATGCGGTCGGCGGTGACGGTTCCCCGCGCGGTGCTCACCCTGCCGGGCGCCCAGTCGAGCACCTCGGTCTGCTCGGCGATCGTCGCGCCCGCGTTCTCGACGGCGCGCGCCATCCCGCGCACCAGCTTGGCCGGATGCACGCGCGCGCAGGCCGGGTCGAAGCTCGCGCCATGCGCGCCCGCCGCCCCGACCCGGTCCTCGTCCCACAGCTCGACGCGGTCGACGCCGTACTCGCGGGCCTCCTCGACCTCCGCCCTGGCCGCCGCGAGCTGCACAGCCGAACGTGCATAGGCGACCGTGCCGCCTTTGACGTAATCGGCGTCCACCCCGGCTGCGGATGCCGCGCGCCCCACCTCATCGACGGTGTCGACCATGGCGCGCCGCAGCCCGAGCGCTGCGTCGGGCCCGTGCACGCGCGCCAGTGACGCCGTGGAGCGCGGGAACAGCGCGCTGCACCAGCCGCCGTTGCGCCCGGAGGCGCCGAATCCGGCGATCTGCTTCTCGAGCACGACCACCTTGAGGCCGGGATCGCGCTGCAGCAGGTACCAGGCGGTCCACAGTCCGGTCAGGCCGCCGCCGACGATGGCGACATCGGCATCCGTGTCCCCGGCCAGCGGCGCCCGCGGAACGAGTGCGCCGGGGCCGAGCGAGTCGTGCCAGAACGAGAGCGCCGAGTAGTTCAGAGCCTTGTCCAGGCCTCGCTCAGCACCCCGCGCAGGATGCTCTCGATCTCGTCGAACTCCTTCGGCCCGATGGTCAGCGGCGGGGCGAGCTGCACCACGGGGTCGCCGCGGTCGTCGGCCCGGCAGTACAGTCCTGCGTCGAAGAGCGCCGTGGAGAGGAAGCCGCGCAGCAGCCGCTCCGACTCGTCGTCGTCGAAGGTGGTCTTGGTGGCCTTGTCCTTCACCAGCTCGATGCCGAAGAAGTAGCCGTCGCCGCGCACGTCGCCGACGATCGGCAGGTCGAG
>WOYR01000255.1:0-44765 GCA_011620705.1 Microbacteriaceae bacterium
CGACGTGGCCGCGCTCGACGCGGACCCGCTGCGGTGCTTCGACCCCGCGACATCCGCGCAGATGGTGGCCGAGGTGGATGACGCGCATGACAGCGGCGACACCCTGGGCGGCATCGTCGAGGTGCTGGCCTACGGCCTGCCGGCGGGCCTCGGCAGCTACGCCCAGTGGGACCGCAGACTGGATGCGCGGCTCGCCGCGGCCGTCATGAGCATCCAGGCGATCAAGGGTGTCGAGCTCGGCGACGGCTTCGAGACCACCCGTCGGCGCGGGTCGCAGGCGCACGACGAGCTCGTCGTGCTCCCGAACGGGTCCGGCGACGGCCTGATCACGCGGCTCAGCGACAGGGCGGGCGGCACGGAGGGCGGGATGAGCACCGGGACCCTGCTGCGTGTCCGAGCCGGGATGAAGCCGATCGCGACCGTGCCGCATGCGCTGCGAACGGTGGATGTGGCGACCGGATCGGCGGCGCCCGCCCACCATCAGCGCTCCGACGTCTGCGCGGTGCCGGCTGCCGGCGTCGTCGCGGAGGCCATGGTCGCCCTCGTGCTGGCCGCAGCCATGCTGGAGAAGTTCGGCGGCGATTCGGTGGGCGAGACCCGGCGCAACCTCGAAGCGTACCTCGCCTCGATCCCGGGCTCGCTGCGCACATCCTCGAGCTCGGCGCCGGAGTGACCGGTGGCCCGCCGGTCGTGCTCATCGGACCGATGGGGGCTGGCAAGACGCGGATCGGCAAGCGGGTGGCCCGCATCCTGGGCACTGG
Source organism: Microbacteriaceae bacterium (assembly GCA_011620705.1). GTDB lineage: Bacteria > Actinomycetota > Actinomycetes > Actinomycetales > Microbacteriaceae > Lysinimonas. The sequence continues at coordinate 762 of WOYR01000255.1, forward strand.
ATTCGTCGACACGGACAAGATGATCGTCGCCGAGAACGGGCCGATCGCCGCGATCTTCAAGGCGCAGGGGGAGCCGCATTTCCGTGCACTGGAGCGGGCAGCCGTGAAGCACGCCCTCGAAGGGGACGACGTGGTCGCCCTCGGCGGCGGTGCGATCCTGGACGACGAGACGCGAGCAGAGCTGAGCACGCAGCGGGTGGTGCTCGTGACGGTCTCGGCGGCGGCCGTCGCGCCCCGGATCGCGGATGGCCGCCGCCCGCTGCTGCGGGATGGACTGACCGACTGGGAGCGGATCTACGCCGAGCGGCGGCACCTGTACGAGCAGCTCGCCAAGCTGACCGTTGACACCTCGCACCGCCCGATCGGCGATATCGCGAAGGAGGTGGCAGCGTGGGCGACGAAGGCGTGACCGAGATCCCGGTTGCCGGCGACCCCGGCTACTCCGTCTTCGTGGGGCGCGGGCTGCAGTCGCGGCTCGGAGAGTTCCTCGGACCCCGGGTGCGCAAGGTGCTGGTCGTGCACGCCCCGACGCTCGGCGCCCGGGCTGAGGCGCTGCGCGAGCAGCTGACGCCGAGGTTCGAGGTGCTGCTGGCCGAGATCCCGGATGCCGAGGCCGCCAAGCGCGTCGAGGTCGCCGCGTTCTGCTGGCAGGTGATGGGGCAGACCGACTTCACCCGTTCCGACGCGGTCGTCGGACTCGGCGGGGGAGCCACGACGGACCTGGCGGGATTCGTCGCCGCGACCTGGCTGCGGGGCGTGGACCTCATCCAGCTGCCCACCACCGTGCTGGGCATGGTCGACGCGGCAGTGGGCGGCAAGACCGGCATCAACACGGCCGAGGGCAAGAACCTGGTCGGCGCGTTCTGGGCGCCGCGCGCCGTGCTGTGCGATCTGGATGCGCTCGACACGCTGAGCAGGAACGAGGTGCTCGCCGGCTATGCCGAGATCGCCAAGGCCGGCTTCATCGCCGAGCCCGAGATCCTCGACACGATCGAAGCCGATGTGGATGCCGCTACCGACCCCTCGACGCCGCAGTTCCGCCGCAATCTGGAACTCGCCATCGCGATGAAAGCCCGGATCGTCGGCGAGGATTTCACGGAGCAGGGTGTGCGCGAGATCCTGAATTACGGTCACACGCTCGGCCACGCGATCGAGCACGCCGAGCGCTACCAGTGGCGGCACGGCGCCGCGATCGCGATCGGGATGGTGTTCGCCGCGGAACTCTCGCGGCTGACGCGCTCGCTCAGCGACGCCGCCGTCGACCGGCACCGGCGGGTGCTCTCGCTGCTCTCGCTGCCGACGACGTACCCGGCGGGTCGCTGGCCGATGCTGCTGTCCACGATGAAGCGCGACAAGAAGGCCCGCGGCGACTTGCTGCGTTTCATCGTGCTGGACGACATCGGCCGCCCGACGACGCTGACCGGTCCCGAGGAGCAGCTGCTGTTCGCCGCGTACCAGGAGCTCGCCGAGTGACCCGCCCCGCCCCGATCGTTCGGGAGGATGACACGCGGGATGCAGGTGCATCGACTCGCGTCAGCCCCCGTGCCGTCCTCCCGAACCGGGGTCGCTAGGGTTGGCCTATGTCGCGCGTGCTGGTGCTCAACGGGCCGAACCTCGGGCGGCTGGGCAGCCGTGAGCCCGAGGTCTACGGGACGCAGGACCTGAACGCGCTGCGGGTGCTGCTGGCCGAGCAGGCGGGCTCCGCCGTCGAGATCGACGTGCGGCAGAGCGACGACGAGGCCGAGCTGATCCACTGGCTGCACGAAGCGGTGGATGCCGCGACCCCCGTCATCCTGAACCCCGCCGCGTTCACGCACTACAGCTACGCACTGCGCGATGCGGCCGCCCTCGTGACCCGGGCCGGGATCCCCCTGGTCGAGGTGCACATCAGCAACCCGCACGCGCGCGAGGAGTTCCGCCACAGCAGCGTGATCTCGGGCGTTGCGACCGGGGTGATCGCGGGGTTCGGCTTCGACTCGTACCTGCTGGCGCTGCGCGTGGTGGCGCCGGGGACGTAGCGGCCCGAGGCGCCCTGCTCCCGTACACTCGATGGGGCGCTTCCGGCGCCTTGTCCCGAGACGCGGCTGCGCCGCTGCTCGACCAGCGACTCCAGGATCGGATTCACCATGGCCTCGACCAACGACATCAAGAACGGCAGCGTCCTCAATCTCGACGGGCAGTTGTGGACGATCGTCGAGTTCCAGCACGTCAAGCCCGGCAAGGGCGGCGCCTTCGTGCGCACCAAGATGAAGAACGTGATGAGCGGCAAGGTCGTCGATCGGACATTCAACGCGGGGACCAAAGTCGACTTCGCGACCGTCGACCGCCGCGATTTCACCTATCTGTACCGCGACGGCGACGGCTTCGTCTTCATGGACACCGCCGACTACGACCAGACGACGGTGCCGAGCAAGATCGTCGGCGATGCCGCGGACTACATGCTCGAGAATCAGACGGTGACGATCGCCAGCAATGATGGCGAGCCGCTCTACGTCGAGCTGCCCGCCTCGGTGGTGCTCGAAGTGACCTACACCGAGCCGGGCCTGCAGGGAGACCGTTCCAGTGCCGGCACCAAGCCCGCGACCCTGGAGACGGGGGCCGAGATCCAGGTGCCGCTGTTCCTCGAGACCGGCACGAAGGTCAAGGTCGACACCCGCACCGGCGAATATCTCGGCCGCGTCTAGGCTGCGGGCATTCCCATGAGCGCCCGCACCAAGTCGCGCAAACGCGCCATCGACATCCTGTTCGGCGCCGACCTGCGCGAACTGCCCATCTCGAGCCTGCTCGACGAGGAAGCAGCGCGCGCCGAAGCGGAACCGCGGCGCGAGTCGTCCTGGCCGTATGCGCGGGACATCGTCGAGGGCGTCGAGTCGCATCTGAGCGAGCTGGATGCCGCGATCCGCTCGCACGCCCAGGGCTGGCCGCTCGAGCGCATGCCTGTGCTCGACCGGACGATCGCGCGGATCGGCGCATGGGAGATCCTGTACAACGAGCAGGTTCCGGACGCCGTGGCGATCGCCGAAGCCGTCGAGTCGGCAGCACTGCTGAGCACGGAGGACTCCGCCGGCTTCCTCAACGGGCTGCTGGGCGCGATCGCCCGCGACAGCGCGATCGCCCGCGAACGGGGCTGACCCGGCGAGCCGGGTTCACTCGGCGTCGATCGTCGCCAGCCGTTCGAGCGCAGGCAGCGCGTCGCGCAGGGAGGCGAGCTGCTCCGGCTGCAGCTTCTCGAGCAGCTCCGCCAGCAGTTCGGCACGGGCCGAGCTGGCGCTGAGGACCTCGTACTCTCCCTGGCCGGTGACGCTGACCAGGACGGAACGGCCGTCGCTGGCATCCGGTTCGCGGCTGATGAGCCCGAGCTCCTGGAGGTCGCGCAGGGTCCTGGTCATCGTCGGAGCGCTCACGAACTCCCGCTGGGCGAGATCGCCAGGTCGGATCGGACCGCTCCTGAAGATCGTCGCCAGCGCGCTCAGGTGGCCCTGGCCGAGCCCTCGGCCCGCCGCGAGCATGCGCCGGTTGGCACGGCCGATGGCGAACGAGAGGCCTCGCGACAGCTCGGAGATGGAGGAGGGTTCGGTGTCCGGCATGGACAGAGGATACTTCCGGCCCTGATACGCTGAGCCTCATCGACATCCTTTAAGTCCGTCCGGAGAGACGGGGAAGGAGGTCAGAATGACTGCACGGACCGTGCTGCAGCAGGCTGACATCACGCGGGCGCTGACCCGCATCGCGCACGAGATCCTCGAGTCGAACGCGTCCCACGACGGCGCTTCCTCGCGGATCGTGCTTCTCGGCATCCCGACCCGCGGCGTGCTGCTCGCCCGTCGGCTCGGTGCGATCCTCGAGCAGCTGGCCCCGGGTGCTGCGGAGGTCGGCGCCCTCGACGTCACGATGTACCGGGACGACCTGGCTCGGCAGCCGACCCGCACGCCGAGCCCGAGCTCGGTCCCGTCCGATGGCATCGACGGCAAGACCGTTGTGCTCGTCGACGACGTGCTCTACTCGGGCCGCACCGTCCGGGCCGCCCTCGACGCGCTCAGCGATCTCGGCCGTCCGCGCGCGGTCCGGCTGGCGGCGCTGATCGATCGCGGGCACCGCGAACTCCCGATCCGCGCAGACTTCGTCGGCAAGAACCTGCCGACCTCGCAGACGCAGCGCATCTATGTGAAGCTCCTCGAGTCCGACGGCCAGGACCTGGTCGCGGTCTTCGACGAGGAGGACCAGGGATGAGGCACCTGCTCTCGGTGCGGGACCTGGACCGCGGCGCAGCGGTGGGGATCCTGGATCTGGCGGAGGACATGGCGGATGTCGCCACCCGCGCCGTGCCGAGGCTCCCGACCCTGCGCGGACGCACCGTCGCCAACCTCTTCTTCGAGGACTCCACCCGGACCAGGCTCAGTTTCGAAGCCGCGGCCAAGCGGCTCAGCGCGGACGTGATCACTTTCAGTGCGAAGGGGTCGAGCGTGTCGAAGGGCGAGTCGCTCAAGGACACCGCTCAGACCATCGCCGCGATGGGGATCGATGCGGTGGTCCTGCGGCACCCGGCCAGCGGCGCCGCCCGTGTGCTGGCGGACGGCCAGTGGATCGACGCGGCCGTGATCAACGCCGGCGATGGCATGCACGAGCATCCGACGCAGGGGCTGCTCGACGCCTTCACGATGCGCAAGGCTGTGCACGGCACGGCCTCGAGGGGCACCGGCCTCGACGGCCTGCGGGTGACGATCGTCGGCGACATCCTGCACTCGCGCGTCGCCCGCTCGAACATCTGGCTGCTGAAGACGCTTGGCGCGAGCGTGCACCTGGTCGGGCCGGAGACCCTGCTGCCGGCGGGCGTCGGCGCATGGCCGGTGACGAGCGGCACCGATCTCGACGATGCCCTGGCCGGGAAGCCGGATGTCGTGATGATGCTGCGGGTGCAGGGCGAGCGGATGCATGCGGCCTACTTCCCGAACGAGCGCGAGTACTCCCGCCAGTGGGGCCTCGACGACGCGCGGCTGGCGCGGCTCGCCCCGGATACGATGGTGATGCATCCCGGCCCGATGAACCGCGGCCTCGAGATCTCCTCGGCCGCTGCCGACTCGGCGCGATCGCTCGTGCTCGACCAGGTCGCGAACGGGGTGTCGATCCGGATGGCGGTCCTGTACCTGGTGTTGAGCGGCAGTGAAGGCAGAGGAGCGGTATGAGCCCCCTCACGAGCCTCCTCATCCGGGGTGCGACCCTCCCCGACGGCACCGCCACCGATCTGCTGGTCGATCACGGCGTGATCGCCGAGCGCGGATCCGGGCTTTCGCAGACGGGCTCGACGGTCATCGATGCCGCAGGCCTGCAGGCCCTCCCCGGCCTCGTCGACCTGCACACCCACCTGCGCGAGCCGGGCTTCGAGCAGAGCGAGACGGTGCTGAGCGGGTCCCGGGCGGCAGCGGCGGGCGGTTTCACGGCCGTGCACGCCATGGCCAACACCTCGCCGGTGGCCGACACAGCAGGGGTGGTCGAGCAGGTCGCCTCGCTCGGTGAGCAGCACGGCTACACGACCGTGCGCCCGGTGGGCGCGGTGACGGTCGGTTTGGCGGGGGAGCGGCTCAGCGAGATCGGGGCGATGGCGCAGTCGCGCGCCGCGGTGCGCGTCTTCAGCGACGACGGCAGATGCGTGTCGGACGCGCTGCTGATGCGCCGGGCGCTCGAATACGTGAAGACCTTCGGCGGCGTCATCGCCCAGCATTCGCAGGAGCCGCGGCTCACCGAGGGCGCGCAGATGAACGAGGGCGCGCTCAGCTCCGAGCTGGGGCTCGCCGGCTGGCCGGCGGTCGCCGAGGAGGCGATCATCGCGCGGGACGTGCTCCTGGCGCAGCACGTGGGCGCCCGCCTGCACGTCTGCCACCTCTCGACCGCCGGCAGCGTGGAGGTGATCCGGTGGGCGAAGGCGCGCGGCATCCGGGTCACGGCCGAGGTGGCACCGCACCACCTGCTGCTGGATGAGCAGCTCGTCGCCGGCTACGACGCGCGGTTCAAGGTGAACCCGCCGCTGCGGCGCTCTGAGGATGTGCTGGCGCTGCGCGCGGCCCTGGCGGAGGGCGTGATCGACATCGTCGCGACCGATCACGCCCCGCATCCGATCGAGACCAAGGAGTGCGCATGGCAGGAGGCCAGCTTCGGCATGGTGGGCCTGGAGACCGCGCTCAGCGTCGTGCAGGCCGCCGTGGTCGACAGCGGCCAGATGAGCTGGGCCGACGTCGCGCGCGTGCTCTCGGGCAAGCCGGCCGAGATCGGGCGGCTGTCCGGATACGACGCACCGTTCACCGTCGGTGCCCCGGCGAATGTCACGCTGGTCGACCCGGGCGCGCGCCGGGTGTTCGGCGTCGAGCTGCTGCGCGGCAAGAGCGTGAACACCCCGTACCTCGGCCGGGAGCTGCCCGGCCGCGTCGTTGCGACCGTGCACCGCGGGGTGCCAACGGTGCTGGACGGCGAACTGCGCACCCCCGAGGAGGTGGCGAACCATGTCGAATGACCAATGGTTGATCCTGGCGTCCGCCCTGATCCCGTTGGCGCTCATCGCGCTGGGCATGGTGATCGGATGGCGCGCCCTGCGGCGCCGCACCAGCGACATCAGAGGGCTCGCGCCCGTGCCGTCCGAGGCGGGCGAGACCCTGTTCGGCGAAGACCTGCTGTATGTCGCGACCACCCGTGCCGGGCAGCCGCTCCAGCGCATCGCGGTGAAGGGGCTCGCGTTCCGCGCGCGTGCGGTGCTGGCGGTCATGAGCGGCGGCATCAGGCTCGACCTGGCGGGCGCGCGGCCCGGTTTCATCCCGGCCGCTGCGCTGGAAGGCGTCGGCCGCGCCACCTGGACGATCGATCGCGTGGTGTCGAACGACGGCCTGGTCCTGGTGCGATGGCGGCAGGAGGCCGGTGCTCTCGACAGCTATTTCCGCTCGGCGGACCCTTCCGCCCTCGTCGAGGCCATCGAGAGGCTGCTCCCCGCTCACGCAGCCGCCGGCGCTGGTGCGGGCGGGCCGGGTGCTGCCGCGTGATCGCCAACGACCCCGCGGTCCTCGTCCTCGAGGACGGCACGCGCTACCCCGGCCGGGCATACGGCGCCCGCGGGCGGGCCCTCGGCGAAGCGGTCTTCGCGACCGGGATGACCGGATATCAGGAGACCCTGACCGACCCCAGCTACGCAGGCCAGATCGTGATCATGACGGCGCCGCACATCGGCAACACGGGCATGAACGACGAGGATCCCGAGTCCCGGCGCATCTGGGTCGCGGGCTATGTCGTGCGCGAGCCGTCGCGCGTCGTGAGCAACTACCGCGCAACGCGGAGCCTCGACGATGAGCTGGTGGAGAACGGCATCGTCGGCATGAGCGGGATCGACACCCGTGCCGTCACGCGGCGGCTCCGGGACGCCGGAGCGATGCGGGCAGGGGTCTTCTCCGGACCGGATGCCGCCATCAGCCCCGACGAGCAGCTCGCGATCGTGCGCAGCAGCCGCCGGATGGCGGGGCTCAACCTCTCGGCCGAGGTCTCGGTCGCGTCCGAGACCATCACGCCCGCCGACTCGCCGACCGGAGAGGTTCTCGGCGCTCTGGCCGTGCTCGATCTCGGCGTGAAGCGGTCGACCATCGACAACCTCGCGCGGCGCGGTTTCGAGGTGCATGTGCTGCCGCAGGACTCCACGCTCGAGCAGATCCTCGCGATCCATCCGGTCGCGGCGTTCTACTCGAACGGGCCAGGCGACCCCGAGGCCGCGGACGAGCAGGTGGCGGTGCTGCGGGGCATCCTGGATGCCGGTCTGCCCTTCTTCGGCATCTGCTTCGGCAATCAGCTGCTCGGCCGCGCGCTGGGCCTCGGCACCTACAAGCTCCCCTTCGGGCACCGCGGGATCAACCAGCCCGTGCTCGACAAGGCCACCGGCCGGGTGGAGATCACCGCGCACAATCACGGTTTCGCGGTCGACGCGCCGCTCGAGGGCGTCATCGAGAGCCCCATCGGCTACGGACGGCTCGAGGTGAGTCACGTCGGGCTGAACGATGGCGTGGTGGAGGGTCTCAACGCCCTCGACATTCCCGCGTTCTCGGTGCAGTACCACCCGGAGGCGGCGGCCGGGCCCCACGACGCCAACCACCTCTTCGACCGCTTCGCCGAGCTGGTCCGGACCTCCCAGCAGAAGGGCGACACGATCTAGTGCCCAAACGTGCAGACATCCGGAGCGTGCTCGTCATCGGCTCCGGCCCGATCGTGATCGGGCAGGCGGCCGAGTTCGACTATTCCGGCACCCAGGCCTGCCGCGTGCTGCGCGAGGAGGGGGTGCGCGTCATCCTGGTCAACCCGAATCCGGCGACGATCATGACCGACCCCGATTTCGCCGATGCCACATACATCGAGCCGATCACGAACGCGGCGCTGGAGGCGATCATCGCCCACGAGCGCCCGGATGCGGTGCTGCCGACCCTGGGCGGCCAGACCGCGCTCAACGCGGCGATCGCGCTCGACGAGGCGGGCATCCTCGCCAAGTACGCAGTGGAGCTGATCGGCGCCAAGGTGGAGGCGATCAAGAAGGGCGAGGACCGCCAGATCTTCAAGGAGCTGGTGATCGAGGCGGGCGCCGAGGTCGCCCGCAGCCACATCGCGCGCACGGTGAGCGAGGCGGTGGATTTCGCGGAGGACCTCGGCTACCCGCTGGTGATCCGCCCGAGCTTCACCATGGGCGGCCTCGGATCGGGGTTCGCATACTCCCGCGATGAACTCATCCGCATGGTGGCGGACGGGCTGCACCAGAGCCCGAGCCACGAGGTGCTGCTCGAGGAATCGATCATGGGCTGGAAGGAGTACGAGCTCGAACTGATGCGCGACACCGCAGACAACACCGTCGTCGTGTGCTCGATCGAGAACGTCGATCCGGTCGGCGTTCACACCGGGGACTCGATCACCGTCGCGCCGGCGCTCACGCTGACCGACCGCGAGTTCCAGCGGCTGCGCGACATCGGCATCGACATCATCCGCGCGGTGGGCGTCGATACCGGCGGATGCAACATCCAGTTCGCCGTCGAGCCATCGACCGGGCGGGTGATCGTGATCGAGATGAACCCGCGGGTGTCGCGGTCGAGCGCTCTGGCCTCGAAGGCCACCGGATTCCCGATCGCCAAGATCGCCGCAAAGCTGGCCATCGGCTACCGGCTCGACGAGATCCCGAACGACATCACCAAGGTGACCCCGGCGAGCTTCGAGCCGACTCTCGACTACATCGTCGTGAAGGTGCCGCGCTTCGCCTTCGAGAAGTTCCCATCGGCGGATGCCACTCTCACCACCACGATGAAGAGCGTCGGCGAGGCGATGGCCATCGGGCGCAACTACTCGACGGCCCTGCAGAAGGCGCTGCGCTCCCTGGAGAAGCGGGGCAGCAGCTTCCACTGGGGCGGCGAGCGGCGCAGCAAGGCCGCGCTGATCGACGCGGCGCGCATCCCCACCGACGGGCGGATCGTCACGGTGCAGCAGGCGCTGCGCAAAGGCGCGACCATCGCCGAGCTGTTCGAGGCGACCAGGATCGATCCGTGGTTCCTGGATCAGATCGTGCTGATCAACGAGGTCGCCGCCGAGATCGCCGGGCTGCGGCCCTTCGACCGCGCGCTGTTCGAGCTCGCCAAGGACCACGGCTTCTCGGATGCCCAGATCGCCGAATTGCGCGGCCTCAGCGAGCAGGAGGTGCGCAACGCGCGCTGGCAGCTGGGCGTGCGCCCGGTCTACAAGACCGTTGACACCTGCGCGGGCGAATTCCCCGCGCTGACGCCGTACCACTACTCGAGCTACGACCTGGAGACGGAGGTGCGGCCGAGCGGGGCGCGCAAGGTCGTCATCCTGGGCTCCGGGCCGAACCGCATCGGGCAGGGCGTCGAGTTCGACTACAGCTGCGTGCACGCGAGCTTCGCGCTGCACGACGCCGGCTTCGAGACGATCATGATCAACTGCAACCCCGAGACGGTGTCGACCGACTACGACACCAGCGACCGGCTGTACTTCGAGCCGCTCACCCTCGAGGACGTGCTCGAGGTCATCCACGCCGAGTCGCAGTCCGGTGAGCTCGTCGGCGTGATCGTGCAGCTGGGCGGGCAGACCGCGCTGGGGCTGGCCAAGGGGCTCGAGGCGGCCGGCGTGCCGATCCTGGGCACATCGCCGAGCGCGATCGACCTGGCGGAGGAGCGCGGGCTGTTCTCGAAGATCCTCGACCAGGCGAAACTGCTCGCGCCCAAGAACGGCACGGCGACGGACGCGCCATCGGCGGTCGCGGCCGCCGAGGCGATCGGCTACCCGGTGCTGGTGCGCCCGAGCTACGTGCTCGGCGGGCGGGGAATGGAGATCGTCTACGACACTCCCGGGCTGGAGGACTACTTCGACCGGGTGCGCGAACAGGCCATCATCGGCCCGGGTTCGCCGCTGCTGGTCGACCGCTTCCTGGATGATGCGCTCGAGATCGATGTCGACGCCCTCTACGACGGCACCGAGTTGTACGTCGGCGGGATCATGGAGCACATCGAGGAGGCCGGCGTGCACTCCGGAGACTCGGCATGCACCCTGCCGCCGGTCACCCTCGGCCGGGACGTCATCGACCAGGTCGTCGTGGCGACCCGCAAGATCGCCGAGGGGGTCGGAGTGCGCGGGCTGCTCAACGTGCAGTTCGCCATCGGCGCCGGGATCCTGTACGTGCTGGAGGCGAACCCGCGGGCCTCGCGCACGGTGCCGTTCGTCTCCAAGGCGCTGGGCATCCCGCTGGCGAAGGCGGCGTCGCTGATCATGGTGGGGCGCAGCATCCGCGATCTCGTCGGCAGCGGCATGCTGCCCGCCTCCGATGGGGCGCATGTTCCGCTCGACTCGCCGGTCTCCGTCAAGGAGGCGGTGCTGCCGTTCAAGCGATTCCGCACCCGCGAGGGCCAGGTGGTCGACTCGGTGCTCGGTCCCGAGATGCGCTCCACCGGCGAGGTGATGGGCATCGACGCCGACTTCCCGCGCGCCTTCGCCAAGAGCCAGGACGCCGCATACGGCGGCCTGCCCTCCACCGGCACCGTGTTCGTCTCGGTCGCCGACCGCGACAAGCGCGCCATCGTGCTCCCGATGCTGCGGATGTCGCAGCTCGGCTTCGACATCGTCGCGACCGAGGGCACCGCCGAGGTGCTGGCTCGCTACGGGATCCCGGCCACGACGGTGCGCAAGTACTTCATGGGCCAGGCGGTGGTGGAGGGCGATCCCTCCATCGTCGAACTGATCAACGACGGCAGGATCGACATCGTGATCAACACCCCGAGCGGCCGCAGCGCGCGGGCTGACGGTTTCGAGATCCGCACCGCGACCGTCGCCGCGGACAAGCCGCTGTTCACCACCATCGCGCAGGTGGGTGCCGCTGTCGCGTCGTTCGAGGTGCATCGCGGCGAGCTGCGCGTTCGCAGCCTGCAGGACTACGCGAAGGACAGGGCGGCGCGGGGGGCGGTGCCCCGATGACCGAGCCGTTCGGGGAGCGCCTGGCGCGCGTCTTCTCCCGGAGAGGCCGGCTCTGCGTGGGAATCGACCCGCACGCGAGCCTGCTCGAGGAATGGGGGCTGCCGGACTCTGCGGCCGGCGCCCGCGAGTTCGGGCTCCGGGTCGTCGACGCGGCCGCCGGAGGCGCCGGCATCGTGAAGCCGCAGATCGCCTTCTTCGAGCGCCACGGCTCGGCGGGCTATGCGGCGCTGGAACAGGTGCTGGAGGCCGCGCGCGCCGCTGAGCTGCTGGTGATCGCGGATGCCAAGCGCGGTGATCTGGGGACCTCCGTCGATGCGTACGGGGAGGCCTGGCTCACACCGGGCTCGCCGCTCGAGGCGGACGCGATGACCGCGGTGGCCTACCAGGGTCTCGGCTCCCTCGATGGCGTGCTCGAACGCGCCGAGCGCTTCGGCAAGGGCGTGTTCGTGCTCGCGGCGACCTCGAATCCGGAGGGGCTCCCGACGCAGGCGGCGATCCGCGCTGACGGGCGCACGGTCGCGGCAGGCGTCGTGGCCGACGTCGCCGAGCGGAACCGTGCATCCGGCAGCGGGGCATCCGGCAGCAGGTCATCCGGCGGCGGGGCGACGGCATCGTTCGGGGTGGTGGTGGGCGCCACAGTGGTCCTCGCCGAGCTCGGCCTCGATCGCGCGTCCTTCGCGGGGATGCCGGTGCTCGCTCCGGGGTTCGGCTATCAGGGAGCCCGGGGCGCCGAACTGCGCGAGTTGCTCAGCGCGGCGGCGCAGAATGTTGTGGTGAGCGCATCCCGCAGCATCCTGGCTGACGGCCCGCGGGGACTCGGGGCGGCGATCGACGAGCACGCCCGAGAGGTGGCGGCATGCCTCGTGTGAGGCCGCCCGAAGTGGATCGGGTCGCCGCGGCCCGCGCCGCCGTGGCCGCCCGCCGCGCCAGGGCCGGAGTGAAGCAGACGGTCGCCAACCGGGAGCGCACGGCGCTGGATGTCGCTGAGTCGGCATGGGTTGGCGAGCCCAGCAGCCCCGAATCGACGCTGCGGGTGCGAGAGCTGCTGATGAGCATCCCGAGCCTCGGACCGACGAGAGCCGACAAGGCGATGGAGCAGCTCGGCATCGCGTTCTCGAAGCGCGTCGGCGGGCTGGGCGTCCGCCAGCGGGCCAGGCTGCGCGAGTACCTGTCCCAGCGCGAAGGCAGGAGCGAGCGGCCGACCAGCCGGCTGGTCGTGCTCGCCGGGCCGACGGCGGTCGGCAAGGGGACCGTGTCGCGCTACATCCGCGAGCACTACCCGGATGTGGTGCTGAGCATCTCGGCGACCACGCGGCCGCCGCGCCCCGGGGAGGTGGACGGCGAGCACTACTACTTCGTCAGCGATGCGCAGTTCGACGACATGATCGCGCGCGGCGAGTTCCTGGAGTGGGCCACCGTGCACAACTCGTCCCGCTACGGCACGCCGCGATCGCCCGTCGACGCCGCGCTGGCCCAGGGCAGGAGCGTGCTGCTCGAGATCGATCTGCAGGGCGCACGGGCCGTGAAACGCGAGATGCCCGACGCGCTCCTGGTGTTCCTGCTGCCGCCGAGCTGGGAGGAGCTGGTGCGCCGCCTGGTGGGCCGGGGCACCGAGGACGCGGCCGAACAGGCTCGCCGACTCGAGACGGCGAAGCTCGAATTGCGGGCCCAGGACGAGTTCGATGTCAAGGTGGTGAACCGGGAAGTCGGCCAAGCCGCAGCCGAAGTCGTAGAATTGCTCGCAGTGCCCTGATCCGGGTGCGACCGCTTCAGGGAGGACCACCATGGCCGACAAGAACTCCGGCATCATCGACCCGCCGATCGACGACCTGCTCACGCGAGTCGACTCCAAGTACCAGCTGGTGATCTTCGCGAGCAAGCGCGCGCGTCAGATCAACGACTACTACGCCGACCTGCACGAGGGCTCGCTCTTCGACAACGTCGGCCCCTTGGTGGACTCCACGATCGACGACAAGCCGCTCTCGGTCGCGCTGCGCGAGATCCACGAGGGCAAGCTCACCTTGACGCCGTTCGACGCGCCCGAGTAGAGCAGCGCCGTTGAACATCGTCGTCGGGATCACCGGCGGCATCGCGGCGTACAAGGCCGTCAACGTCGTGCGGGGCCTGGTGCTGGCCGGCCACGAGGTGCACGTCGTGGCCACGGAGGCCGCGTTGCGCTTCGTCGGCCGCCCGACGCTGGAGGCGATCAGCAGGAACCCCGTGCACAGCGAGCTGTACGAGGCAGTCGCCGAGGTGCGCCACGTGGCCATCGGCCAGGCCGCCGAGCTGATCGTGGTGGCTCCTGCGACGGCGAACACGATCGCGAAGATCGCCGCTGGTCTCGCCGACGACCTGCTGGGCAACAGCATCCTCGCCTCGAAGGCGCCGATCCTGCTGGCCCCGGCGATGCACACCGAGATGTGGCAGAACCCGGCGACCGTCGCCAACGTGGCGACGCTCAGGGCGCGGGGTGTGCAGTTCGTAGGACCGGCGAGCGGGCAGCTCACCGGGTCCGACTCGGGGCCGGGACGGATGGCGGAGCCCGACGAGATCGTGGCGGCGGCGTTGGCCGTGGCGGCCGGGGGCGGGCCTGCCGGGCACCGTGCTGATCTGATGGGGCGGCGCGTCCTGGTGACAGCGGGCGGCACGCGCGAACCGCTCGACCCTGTGCGTTTCATCGGCAACCGCTCCAGCGGCAAGCAAGGCGTCGCCATCGCGCGCGCAGCGGCGGCCCGTGGGGCGGAGGTGACGCTCATCGCGGCGAACCTCGATGAGGGCGTGCTGACCGGCCTCGCCGGTTCGATCGCGGTGCGGCACGTGTCGACCACCCTCGAACTGCAGGAGGCGGTGCTGCTCGCCGCCGGCACCGCCGAGCTGATCGTCATGGCCGCCGCGGTGGCGGATTACCGTCCCGAGACGGTCGCGGCGGGCAAGATCAGGAAGGAGGCGCAGGGCGATTCGCTCCAGCTGCGCCTGGTGCGGAATCCGGACATCCTGCACGAGCTCGTGCAGGGCAGGCACGACGGGCAGGTGATCGTCGGCTTCGCGGCCGAGACCGAGCCGGATGCCGCGGCGCTGCTCGAGCTGGCCGTGGCCAAGCGCGCGCGCAAAGGGGTCGACTACCTCGTCGTCAACAGGGTCGGCTGGACCGAGACTTTCGGCAGCGACGACAACGCCGTGATGGTGCTCGACGCAACCGGGGGTAACGTGGCGCAGGCCCACGGCGACAAGCAGTCGGTCGCCGACCGTATCCTCGACGTGGTGGCGTGACACCCGGTCTCGCGTCCCCGCTTCTTCCCGCCTCCCACAGGACAGGTCGCCCGTGAGCACTGCGCTTCGACTCTTCACATCGGAATCCGTCACCGAGGGCCACCCCGACAAGATCTGCGACCAGATCAGCGACTCGATCCTGGATGCCCTCCTCGCCGTCGACCGTCATGCCAGGGTCGCGGTGGAGACCCTCGTGACGACGGGGCTGGTGCACGTCGCGGGCGAGGTCACGACCTCCGGTTATGTCGACATCCCGTCGATCGTGCGCAAGCGCGTCACCGACATCGGCTACGACTCCTCTGATGTCTGGTTCGACGGACGCTCCTGCGGCGTGTCGGTCTCCATCGGCGGGCAGTCGCCCGACATCGCCCAGGGAGTCGACGACGCCTTCGAGACCCGCGAGGGCACCAGCGTCGACGAACTCGACAGGCAGGGCGCCGGCGACCAGGGCATCATGTTCGGCTACGCCACGACCGAGACGCCCGCACTCATGCCGCTGCCGATCTGGCTGGCGCATCGGATGTCCGAGCGGCTCGCCGAGGTCCGTCACCAGGGCCTGGTCGACTACCTCCGCCCCGACGGCAAGACGCAGGTCACGGTCGGCTACGAGGGAGCGGTTCCGCGCACCGTCGAGACCGTGGTGCTCTCCACGCAGCACTCGCCGAAGGTGAGCACCGAGCAGTTGCGCGCCGAGATCGAGGAGCTGGTGATCCGTCCGGTGCTCGGCCGCATCGATCTGCCGTCCGCCGGGGCGCGCGTGCTCATCAACCCGACCGGGCGCTTCGAGATCGGCGGGCCGCAGGGTGACGCGGGCCTCACCGGTCGCAAGATCATCGTCGACACCTACGGCGGCGCCGCCCGGCACGGTGGCGGCGCGTTCAGCGGCAAGGACCCGTCCAAGGTCGACCGCTCGGCCGCCTATGCGATGCGCTGGGTCGCGAAGAACGCGGTGGCCGCGGGCCTCGCCGACCGGCTGGAGGTGCAGGTGGCGTACGCCATCGGCACCGCATCCCCCGTCGGCCTGTACGTCGAGACCTTCGGCACGGCGCATGTGCCGGAGGAGAGCATCATCGGCGCGATCCAGGAGGTGTTCGACCTGCGGCCGGCCGCGATCATCCGCGAACTGGATCTGCTCCGACCGATCTACGCGCAGACCGCCAGCTACGGCCATTTCGGGCGCGAGCTGGCCGACTTCACCTGGGAGAAGACCGATCGCGTCGACGCCTTGCGCGGTGCCGCCGGGCTCTGAACTCCTCGGGAACGGTGCGCGTGGCATGAGCTCGATCGCACGAGTCCTGGTCGACTCGCCGCTTCCGCAACTGGACCGCCTGCTCGACTACCGCATCCCGGAGGGGATGGAGGGCATCGTGCCCGGCGTGCGGGTCTCGGTGCCGCTGCGGGCGGCGAGCAGGATCGCCGAGGGCTTCGTGATCGAGCTGAGTGCGCAGCAGGACTACCCGGGGCCGTTGAGCGACATCGCGGCACTGGTGTCGCCGGTCCCGGTGCTGCAGCCGGAGGTGTGGGCGCTCGCCCGGGCGGTCGCCGACCGGGCGGCAGGGTCGGCGAGCGATGTGCTCCGGCTCGCCATCCCGGCCCGTCAGGTGCGGGTGGAGAAGTCGTGGCTCGCACGGGGCGAGCAGCCCCCTCGCGCGCCGATCGCCGCGCCGGCGATGGATGGCTATCCGCCCGACGCGCTCGAGACCGCTCTCGCGGGCGGTGAGCGTCTCGCGCTCGGCGTCGCACCGGGGGTGACGGAGCTGGACGACGGCAGCTGGATCGGGCGATGGGCGGTGGCACTCGCGCGCGCGGCCACCAGGGTGGTTGCGGGGGGCTCCTCGGCGATCCTGGTGGCGCCCGACTACCGCGACCAGGAGCAGCTCGCCGCCGCGCTGGCACGCATGGTGCCCCATGAGGCGGTCGTGCGGCTGGATGCCCGGCAATCCAACCCCGATCGTTACCGCGGCCTCCTGCGCGCGCTCGGACCCGAGCCGATGGTGCTGCTGGGGAACCGCTCCGTGGTCTACGCCCCGGCCGCACGGCTGGGGCTCATCGCGGTCTGGAACGACGGCGACCCGCTGCTCGGCGAGCCGCTGACCCCCTATGTGCACGCGAGGGATGCGGCGCTGATCCGGCAGCAGCAGCAGGGCGGGGCGCTTCTGCTCGCCGGGCACACGCGCACGACGGAGGTCGAGCGCCTCGTGGAGATGGGCTACCTGCGCGAGCTGGGGCCCGCTCGGCCGCGGCATCCGCGGGTGATCCCCACGGCGAACATCCCGGCGCAGGACCGTCTGGCCGCGCAGGCGCGCATCCCCTCGATCGCCTGGCGGGAGGCGACGGCGGGCAGCAGAGCCGGACCGGTGCTGGTCCAGGTCGCGAGGCCGGGCTACGCGCCGGGGCTGCGCTGCGCGGAGTGCGGCGAGGCGGCCCGGTGCCGGGCCTGCGGAGGGCCGCTGCGGCTGCAGCAGCGGGGCGGCATCCCGAGCTGCACCTGGTGCGGAGCGCCGGAGGCCTCGTGGCGGTGCCCCGATTGCCGCTCGACGAGGCTGCGCCCGGCGGGAGCGGGTGCCGGCCGAACCGGCGAAGAGCTGGGGAGGGCGTTCCCCGGCGTCCGGATCATCGTGGCCGATGGCGAGCGCAGCATCCAGGCCATCGACGCGAAGCCCGCCATCGTGGTCGCGACCCGCGGGGCCGAGCCGATCGCCGCAGGCGGCTACCGCGCCGTCCTGCTGCTCGACGGAGATCGCATGGTGGCGCGCGAGAGCCTGCGCGTCGGCGAGGACTGCCTGCGCTGGTGGTCGGATGCCGCCGCCCTCGCCGCCGACGACGCGCCTGTCGTGCTGGTCGGCGTGGGCGGTACGCTGGCGTCGGCCCTGGCCACCGGCGGCCAGGCGGACTACGCCCGGCAGGAGCTCATCGACCGCCGTGCGCTGCACTTCCCGCCCGCCGTGCGCATCGCGACCCTGAGCGGGGCGCCGGATGCCGTCGCAGCGGCTCTGCGCCGGCTGCCGGCCGGGGTCGATCCGGTGGGCACCACCGAGGCCGATGGGCGGGCACGGGCCATCGTGCGCTTCGACTACGCACAGGGCGCCGCGGTGGCGGAGGCGGTGCGCTCGGAGATCATCCGGCAGGCGACCGCCCGGCGCAAGACCGTCCCGGGATCGCCCCAGCGCCGCGGACGCCAGCCGCTCCCGCTGCGGGCCCATTTCGACGATCCGGAGCCCTTCGCCGAGTGACCAGGCGGCGCCGGATGAGCCCGGTGCGACAGAATCGACGGGTGCCACCACTCCGGATCGTCTTCGCGGGAAGTCCGGCGGCGGCGGTGCCGAGTCTGCGGCGGCTGCTCCAAGGCCGGCACGAGGTGGTCGCCGTCGTCACGCGCGAGGACGCCCCGCTCGGCCGCAAACGGGTCATGACGGCGACACCGGTCGCCGTCGAAGCCGAGAGCGCCGGCATCCCCGTCATCAAGGCCAACCGGCTCGGCCCCGTCACGGACCAGCTGATCGCCCTCCATGCCGACCTCGGAGTGATCGTCGCGTACGGCGGCATCGTCCGCGAGCCGCTGCTGAGCGCTCCCCGGCTGGGCTGGATCAACCTGCACTTCTCCTTGCTCCCGCGCTGGCGCGGAGCCGCTCCGGTCCAGCGCGCGATCATGGCGGGCGATGCCGAGACCGGGGCCGCCGTGTTCCAGCTGGTCCCCGAGCTGGATGCCGGCGGCGTCTATGCGGCCCTCCGCCAGCCGATCGGTGCGCATCAGACGGCCGGGCACCTGCTCGAGACGCTCGCGGAGGCCGGCGCCGGACTCCTGGCGGATGTCGTCGACCAGCTGGCCGAGGGGACCGCGGTGGCGACCCCGCAGTCGGGCGAGGTGACCCTCGCGCCCAAGCTGACGCTCGCCGACGGCCGGCTGGACTGGACGGTCTCCGCCGAGCAGGTGGACGACCGCTTCCGGGGCACGACGCCCGAGCCGGGCGCCTTCACCGAAGTGGGAGGCGAGCGCGTGAAAGTGCTCGACGCGCTGATCGCGCGCGAGGCTCCGCGCTTGGCCCCCGGGCACATCGAGCTGCGAGCGGGGAGGCTGCTGGTGGGCACGGCGAGCGATCCGATCGAACTCGTCACCGTGCATCCGGCGGGCAGACGCGCGATGCCTGCGGCCGACTGGTGGCGGGGCCGGCCGGCCGGTTCGCCGGACACCGCCTCGTGAGCGTGGGATCATGAACCCGGCTCGGCGGATCGCATTCGAGGTGATCCGCGCGGTGCACGAGAGCGACTCGTACGCGAACCTGCTGCTGCCGTCCAAGCTCGCACAGGCGCGCCTCGGCAAGGCGGATGCCGGACTCGCCACCGAGCTGAGCTACGGCACGCTGCGCCTGCAGGGCTACTACGACCGGGTGCTGCAGCTGGCGGTGGATCGCCCGCTCGCCAAGGTCGACCCCGATGTGCTCGATGTGCTGCGTCTCGGCGCCCACCAGCTGCTCGGGATGCGGATCGCCCCGCACGCGGCCGTCGACGAGTCGGCCGCGCTGGTCGGCCTCGTCGGCAAGCGCTCGGCGACGGGGTTCGTGAACGGGGTGCTGCGCACTCTCGCGCGTTCGAGTCCCGAGCAGTGGCAGGAGCGCGCGCTGGCCGGGCTGGACGGCGACGCCCGTCTCGCGGTTCGGGACGCTCATCCGCTGTGGATCGTCGAGGCATTCCGCGACGCTCTGACCGCGGAGGGCCGCGCCGCGGAGCTGGCCGCCCTCTTGGAGGCGGACAACGAGCCCCCGCGCGTGAGTCTGGTTGCCCTGCCGGGGCTCGCGGCGCCTGCCGAGGTGGGGGAACCGGGCGGCGTCTCGCCGATCGCCGCACGGTCGGCCGGTGGGGACCCCGCCGGCGACCCGGTTGTGGCCTCTGGGCGGGCGCGGGTGCAGGACGAGGGATCCCAGCTCGCCGCTCTCGCGCTCAGCCGCGCACGCCCGATCAGGGCGGGGGAGCGCTGGCTGGACATGTGCGCGGGTCCCGGCGGCAAGGCCGCCGTTCTGGCGTCGGAGGCTGCGGGCGCAGGCGCGACATTGCTCGGCAACGAGGCGATCCCCGCCAGGGCCCAGTTGGTGCGCAACGCCCTGGCCGTGCTCCCCGATCCGCCCGAGGTCGTCGTCGGTGACGGGCGCCGCTTCGGCGAGGGCGACGAGCGCTTCGACCGGATCCTGCTCGACGCGCCATGCACCGGGCTCGGGGCACTGCGGCGCCGTCCCGAGGCGCGGTGGCGCAAGCAGCCCTCGGATGTCGCCGCGCTCTCCAAGCTCCAGGGCGAGTTGCTGGACGCTGCGATCCAGGCGCTCGCCCCCGGTGGCGTGGTCGCATACGTCACCTGCTCGCCGCACCTCGCCGAGACGCGGGAGGTGATCGCAGGCGCATGGGCGCGCCATCCCGGACTGGTCGCGCTCGACACGCCTGCGGTCGTGCAGGCGATCGCCACGCGCGCGCTCGAGCTGCCGGCCGCGCTGCATGTGCAGCTCTGGCCGCACCGGCACGGCACAGATGCGATGTTCATCCAGTTGCTCGGCGCCGGTTCGGGTCCTCACTAAGGTCGAGGCGTGACCGCGCGCATCCAGCCCAGCATCCTGAGTGCCGACTTCGTCAACATGCAGGCGGCCGTCGAGGCGGTCGGGAGCGCCGACGCCGTGCACGTCGACGTGATGGACAACCATTTCGTGCCGAATCTCACCTTCGGCCCCGAGATGGTCAGGCGCGTGCAGGAGGTGTCGACGATTCCGCTCGATGTGCACCTGATGATCACGGATGTGGACCGCTGGGCCCCCGGCTACGCCGAGTTGGGTGCGTTCTCGGTCACGTTCCACGCGGAGGCCACCTCCGAACCCGTCGCTCTCGCGCGCCGCCTGCGCGCGATCGGGGCCCGCGCCGGACTCGCTGTGAAGCCCGGCACCGACGTCACGCCCTACCTGGACCTGCTGCCCGAGTTCGACCAGTTGCTCGTCATGACGGTCGAGCCGGGTTTCGGCGGCCAGAGCTTCATGGCCGACATGATGCCGAAGGTGGCGACGGTGCGCGCCGCCGTCCGTGCGGCGGGTCTGGATGTCTGGGTGCAGGTGGACGGCGGCATCACGGTCGACACGATCGTGCGGGCTGCCGAGGCGGGAGCCGACACCTTCGTCGCAGGGTCCAGTGTGTACGGCGCGACCGATGCGGCCGGCGCGATCGCGGCGCTCCGCGCGGCGGCGGCGGGACACGCGCACTGAGCCCGCACTGTCCAGCATCTGGTTGACTGGATGGTATGAACGACGAGAGCGAGCCGGGAACCGGCTCCGACGAGACGAAGCGCAAGTTCCGCGAGGCGCTCGAGCGCAAGAAGTCGAACAGTGACAACCGCGTGGCGGCTCCCGGCAGCGAATCGACCATCCACGGCGTGCACGGCAAGGCCGGCGGCAAGCGGCAGTTCCGCCGCAAGAGCGTGTAGAAAAGAGAGAGCCATGGCTGACAAGACCAAGCCCGAGATCGACTTCATCGAAGGCGGCGCTCCGAGCGAACTGGTCATCACCGACCTCGAGATCGGCGGCGGCGAGGAGGCGAACCCGGGCGCGTCGGTCGACGTGCACTACGTGGGTGTCGACTTCGAGACCGGCGAAGAGTTCGACTCCAGCTGGAGCCGCGGGGAGTCGATCCGCTTCCCGCTCAACGGGCTGATCCGCGGCTGGCAGGAGGGCATCCCCGGCATGAAGGTCGGCGGTCGCCGCCGGCTCGTCACCCCGCCGGCATACGCATACGGTCCCGCGGGCGGAGGGCATCGTCTCTCGGGGCGCACGCTGGTCTTCGTGATCGACCTGCTGGGGGTCGAGTAGTCGGTACCCTGGAGGAGTGAAGACCTTCGACGCCCTCTACGAGGAGCTCCGCGAGAAGGCCGCGACGCGGCCTGCGGGTTCTCGCACGGTCGCGGAGCTCGACGCCGGGGTGCACGCGATCGGCAAGAAGATCGTCGAGGAGGCCGCCGAGGTGTGGATGGCCGCCGAATACCAGAGCGATGATGAGGCCGCGGTCGAGATCTCGCAGTTGCTGTACCACCTGCAGGTGCTCATGCTCGCCAAGGGGCTCTCGCTCGACGACGTGCAGCGACATCTCTGAATCGATGCGCTGACCCCATCCGACGTCGATCCGAAAGACTTCCCACCATGCTGCGAATCGCGGTGCCCAACAAGGGCACCCTCTCCGAAACGGCCGTGCAGATGCTGCAGGAGGCCGGCTACGCCACCCGTCGCGACCCCAAGGAACTGATCGTCGCCGATCCCCGGAACGACGTGGAGTTCTTCTACCTGCGGCCGCGTGACATCGCGACCTATGTCGGATCGGGCGCGCTCGACGTCGGTGTGACCGGCCGCGACCTGCTGCTGGACTCCCACTCGGCCGCCGTCGAGGTGGACGAGCTCGACTTCGGTGCCTCGACCTTCCGCTTCGCCGGGCCGATCGGGCGCTTCACCGAGCTCGAGCAGTTGACGGGCGTGCGCGTCGCGACCAGCTACGCCGCGCTGGTCGGCGACTTCCTGGAGCGCTCCGGTGTGGCCGCCGAGGTGGTGCACCTGGACGGAGCCGTCGAGTCGGCGGTCCGGCTCGGGGTCGCGGATGCTGTTGCCGACGTGGTCGAGACCGGGTCGACGCTCAAGAAGCAGGGTCTCGAGATCTTCGGCCCGGTCATCCTGGAGTCGCAGGCCGTGCTGATCGCGGGCAGCGCGGATGCCGGCGGCCTCGACACCTTGCGACGGCGCCTGCGGGGCGTGATGGTCGCCCACCAGTACGTGCTGATGGATTACGACCTTCCCGCGTCGATGCTCGATGCCGCGTCGAGGATCACGCCGGGGCTCGAGTCGCCGACCGTGTCGCCGACCCGCGACTCGGAGTGGGTGGCGGTGCGGGTGATGGTGCCGCGGGCCGACACCAACCAGGTGATGGACGCGCTGTACGAGCTGGGCGCCCGCGCGATCCTGGTCAGCGCGATCCACGCCGCGAGGATCTGAGCGCGCCGTGAGCATCGTCACACGCGTCATCCCCTGCCTGGATGTCGCGGCCGGCCGCGTCGTCAAGGGCGTCAACTTCCTCGACCTCCGTGACGCGGGCGACCCGGTCGAGCTGGCGCGCCGCTACTACGAGCAGGGCGCGGACGAGGTCACCTTCCTCGATGTGACCGCGACCGTCGAGGGCCGGGAGACCATGTACGAGACGGTGACCAGGACCGCGGAGCAGGTGTTCATCCCCTTGACGGTCGGTGGCGGCGTGCGCTCGCCCGATGATGTCGCGCGGCTGCTTGCCGTCGGCGCCGACAAGGTGGGCGTCAACAGCGCCGCGATCGCCCGCCCGGAGCTGCTCGGCGAGATCGCGGACCGCTTCGGGGCCCAGGTGCTCGTGCTCTCGCTCGACGTCAAACGCAGCCCGCGTGCGAGCAGCGGCTTCGTCGTCACGACCCACGGAGGCCGGACCGGCACCGGCCTCGACGCCCTGGACTGGGCGAAGGAGGCGATCGAGCGCGGAGCAGGCGAGCTGCTGGTGAACTCCATCGACGCCGACGGGACCAAGCAGGGCTACGACCTGGAGCTGGTGGCCGCGGTGCGCGAGTTGAGCTCTGTTCCGGTGATCGCCAGCGGGGGAGCAGGCAGCGTGGAAGACTTCGCTCCTGCGGTCGCGGCCGGCGCGGACGCCGTGCTGGCGGCATCGGTGTTCCACAACGGCGAACTGACGGTGGGGGACGTGAAGGCCGCTCTGATTGCCGAAGGGATCGCAGTGCGATGACGGAGCTCCTGAACGACGAGTCGGTTGGCGCGGTGATCGACCGCGCTGCGTTCGACGCGGATGGGCTGCTGCCGGCGATCATCCAGCAGCACGACAGCCGCGAGGTGCTCATGCTCGGCTACATGGACGCCGAGGCGCTGCGCCGCACCCTCACCGAGGGCCGGGTGACGTTCTGGTCGCGCAGCCGGCAGGAGTACTGGCGCAAGGGCGACACCAGCGGCAACATCCAGCTGGTGCGCGGAGCGGCTCTGGATTGCGACGGCGATACGCTGTTGGTCCAGGTCGAGCAGCACGGCCCCGCCTGCCACACGGGAGCCCGCGCCTGCTTCGACGTCGATCCGCTGACCCCCTTCGTGGAGGACGGCGCAGCCCCCGTGAGCGGCCCGTGACGACGACCACCACCCGCGCGCAGTTCGATGCGGCGATCGCCGCCGGCCATCGGGTCGTGCCGGTTCTCCGCGAGCTCTTCGCGGACGGCGAGACCCCGATCGGGGTCTACCGCAAGCTGGCGCTCGGCAGACCCGGCACCTTCCTGCTGGAGTCGGCCGAGCAGGGCGGCATCTGGTCGCGCTTCTCCTTCGTGGGCGTCGGCTCGCTGGGCGTGCTGACCCAGGAACGTGCAGACGACGGGACGGATCGCGCGGTCTGGCTCGATTACGGGGTCTCCGCCGAGCGCGCGCTCGGTTCCGACGCCCCGACCGTGCCGCTGGCGGCTCTCGCGCACCTCTACCGGCGCTGGAGCACCCCACGGGTCGACGGGCATCCGCCGCTGACCGGCGGTCTCGTCGGCTTCATCGGCTGGGAGGCGGTCCGCCAGCTCGAGAAGCTGACGGCGGTGCCGCCTGCCGACTTCTCGGTGCCCGGCCAGGCGCTGAGCTTCGTCAGCGAGCTCGTCGTGCTCGACCACCGCCAGGGCACCGCAACCCTGATCTGCTCGGTGCTCAACGACGGCACGGACGGCGCAGAGGTGCAGTGGGCCCAGGCGCAGGCCGCGCTCGACCGGCTGCAGACCGGTCTCGCCCAGCCCTCGGAGGCCTGGATCGCCGAGGTCGACCTCGCACTGGCGCCCATGCCCATTCCGCGGGTCTCCGCCGCGGACTACGAACTCGCGGTGGAACGCTCCAAGCAGTACATCCGCGATGGGGATGTGTTCCAGGTGGTGATCTCGCAGCGCTTCGACCACGAGATCGACGCGGAGCCGATCGACGTGTACCGCGTGCTGCGCGCCCTCAACCCGAGCCCGTACATGTACCTGCTCACGCTGGAGGGTCCGGCGGGCGAGCAGTACTCGATCGTCGGCTCGTCGCCTGAAGCACTGGTGAAGGTGCAGGGCGGCAGGGTGTTCTCGCATCCGATCGCCGGATCGCGGCCGCGGGGGGAGACCCCCGAGCGCGACCTCGAACTGGCAGAGGAGCTGCTCGCCGATCCCAAGGAGCAGGCCGAGCACCTCATGCTGGTCGATCTGGCCCGCAACGACCTCTCGAAGGTCTGCGTCGCGGGCTCGGTCGAGGTCACCGAGTTCATGCAGGTCGAGCGCTTCAGCCACATCATGCATCTGG
The DNA here is from genome assembly GCA_011620705.1 of Microbacteriaceae bacterium. GTDB lineage: Bacteria > Actinomycetota > Actinomycetes > Actinomycetales > Microbacteriaceae > Lysinimonas. The sequence goes on from WOYR01000255.1 coordinate 25,847, forward strand.
TGTCGAGTGTCGAAGGGGATCTGCGCCCGGGTGCCACCTCCATCGACGTCTTCACGGCCACCTTCCCCGCAGGCACGCTCTCGGGAGCGCCGAAGCCGCGTGCGATGGAGATCATCGACGAGCTGGAGGTCGCCCAGCGCGGCGTGTACGGCGGCGTGGTCGGATACTTCGGACTGGCAGGGGATGCCGACCTCGCCATCGCGATCCGCACGGCCACGATCGTGGACGGGCTCGCCCGCGTGCAGGCGGGCGCAGGACTCGTCGCCGACTCGGATCCGGCCACCGAGTACCAGGAGACGCAGAACAAGGCGGCCGCGCCGCTGCGCGCCGTGGCGATCGCCAACGCGATGCGGCGGCTCTCATGATGGTGATCTCATGACCGGCGGCCGTCTCAAGCTGGTCTCGCTGCTGGGGATCGCGGTGCTCGCCGTGCTGCTGTTCGCCGCCTGGTCGCAGACCTGGTTCACCCTCACGGTGCAGGGCGAGCCGTTCCCGGTGCCGGGGCAGCTCGCGGGGTCCGCGCTGTCCGCGCTCGCGCTGGCATCCCTGGCACTCATCGCCGCGCTGGCCATCGCCGGCCCCTTCTTCCGGGTGGTCCTCGGCGTCCTGCAGGCGCTGCTGGGCGTGTGCGTCATCGTGGTCTCGGCCTTCGCGCTGGCGAATCCTGTGACCTCGGCGACCGCCGCCATCACGAAGGCCACGGGGGTCGCCGGCGCGCGGTCGGTGGCGGGACTGGTCACCGCGACATCCCTCACACCCTGGCCGGTGATCGCGATCGTGCTCGGGATCCTGCTGACCCTTCTCGGCCTCGCGATCGCGCCGACGGCCCGCTCCTGGCCGGAATCCGGGCGCAAGTACACCCGCTCGCGCCTCGTCGCGGCCGATGCCGACGGCCTCGATCCCGTGCAGGAGTGGGATGCGCTCAGCGAGGGCGACGACCCGACCGGGCACTGAGCGGCACCGGCGCCGCCACGACTGCGACGTGTCCAAGGGTGCTGCGGCCGCCCCGCTACACTGGGAGCGATTCGATCAGAAGGAGCAGCAGTGGCCGACGAGACCGAACCCGGTGAGGGCAACTCGCCCGCAGCCTGGACCGCCGTGATCATCATGCTGGCCGCGATCGCAGGGGGCGCCTTCGCCTTCTGGTTCGACGTGCCGTGGCTGGTGTGGAGTTGCGCCGGCCTCGTGGTCGTCGGCGCGATCGTCGGCGCAGTGCTGTCCAAGCTCGGATACGGGGTCAAGGGCCCGCGCTACGTCCCGAAGGTGCATTCCTAGGGTGCTCGCCGATCTCGTCGCGGGGGCCGTCGCAGACGCCTCGGAGCGACGCGCTCTCCGCCCCCTCGCGCAGCTCGAGGCGGAGGCGCTCGCGCGGCCGGCCGCGCTCGATGCGGTTGCCGCCCTCGCGCCCGCCGATCGGGTCAAGATCATCGCCGAAGTGAAAAGGGCGAGCCCGTCGCGCGGCGCCCTCGCCGACATCGCCGATCCTGCAGGGCTCGCCGTGTCCTACCAGACCGGGGGCGCGAGCGCGATCAGCGTTCTCACCGAGCAGCGGAGGTTCCTCGGCTCGCTCGCCGATCTGGAGGCGGTGCGCGCGGCTGTCGACATCCCGGTGCTGCGCAAGGACTTCATCGCCAATCCGTACCAGGTCTTCGAGGCACGCGCCGCAGGGGCCGATCTGGTGCTGCTGATCGTGGCGGCGCTCGAGCAGAGCGCGCTGCTGGAGCTGCACACGCTCATCCGCCAGCTCGGAATGACCGCCCTCGTCGAAACCCACTCGGCCGAGGAGGTGGAGCGGGCGCTGGATGCCGGCGCCTCCGTGGTCGGCGTGAACGCACGCGACCTCAGCACCTTCGAGCTGGATCGCGAGCTCTTCGGCGCGCTGGCCGGAAGCATCCCGTCCGGGGTGATCCGGATCGCCGAGTCCGCTGTGCGGGAGCCGGCGGATGTCGCCCGCTATCGGGCCGCCGGAGCCGATGCCGTGCTGGTGGGGGAGGCGCTCGTTACGGGCGGGGAGCCGGTGGCGGCGCTGGAGAGCTTCCTGAACACGGTCAGCGCGTGACCAGCCTGCGCGGGCTGCCCGGCCCGTTCTACGGCGAGTACGGGGGCCGTTTCATGCCCGAGCCGCTCATCGCGGCGATCGACGAGCTCGCGGCCGCCTACGAGGCCGCCAAGGCGGATCCCGCGTTCCATGCGGAGCTGAAGGCGCTCGAGCACAGCTACAGCGGCCGCCCATCGATCATCACCGAGGTGCCGCGCTTCGCGGAGCACGCGGGGGGAGCGCGCATCATCCTGAAGCGCGAGGACCTCAACCACACCGGCTCGCACAAGATCAACAACGTGCTCGGGCAGGCGCTGCTGACGAAGCGGATCGGCAAGACCCGCGTGATCGCCGAGACCGGGGCCGGCCAGCACGGCGTGGCAACGGCGACCGCGGCCGCGCTGTTCGGCTTCGAGTGCACGATCTTCATGGGCGAGGTCGACACGCGGCGCCAGGCGCTGAACGTCGCCAGGATGCGGCTGCTCGGCGCGGAGGTCGTCTCCGTGGCCAACGGATCCCGCACCCTCAAGGACGCCATCAACGAGGCATACCGCGAATGGGTCGGCAGCGTGGAGACCACCAACTACATCTTCGGCACCGCTGCGGGGCCGCATCCCTTCCCGGCGATGGTCCGCGACTTCCAGAAGGTCATCGGCGAGGAGGCAAGGGCGCAGGTGCTCGAGCTGACCGGCCGGCTGCCGGACGCGGTCGCGGCCTGCGTCGGCGGTGGATCGAATGCGATCGGCATCTTCGACGCCTTCCTCGACGACGCGGAGGTGGGACTCTTCGGCTACGAGGCGGCGGGGGACGGGATCGACACCGAGATGCACGCCGCCGCGATCGAGCGGGGCCGGCCCGGGGTCCTGCACGGCGCCCGCAGCTACCTGCTGCAGGACGAGGACGGCCAGACCGTCGAGTCGCACTCGATCTCCGCAGGGCTCGACTACCCGGGAGTGGGTCCCGAGCACGCATATCTGGCCGACATCGGCAGGGCGAGCTATCTGCCGGCGACTGACGCCGAGGCCATGGAGGCGCTGCGGCTGCTCAGCCGGACCGAGGGGATCATCCCCGCCATCGAGTCGGCGCACGCTCTCGCCGGCGCGCTCAAACTGGGCCGCGAGCTCGGACCGGAGAGCATCATCCTGGTGAACCTGAGCGGGCGGGGCGACAAGGACGTGCAGACCGCAGGCACCTGGTTCGGGTTGTTCGACGAGGGCGCCGTGCAGTCGTGAGCGCGCTCGGTGTTGAGCACGGCGCGGCGGCTCCGGTTGTCGAGTCGGTCGGTGCCACGATCGCCGCGAACCGCGCGGCGGGTCGTGGAACGCTGCTGGGCTATCTGCCGATCGGGTTCCCGGATCTCGCCACCAGCATCGATGCGGCCGTCGCCCTGGTCGAGAACGGGGTCGACGCCCTCGAGCTCGGCGTTCCGTACTCCGATCCGGTGATCGACGGGCTGGCGGTCCAGAAGGCGACCCAGGCGGCGTTGGAGGCCGGGTTCCGGGTGCGCGACGTCTTCACCGCGGTCGAGGCGATCCGCGCGAGGGTCGACGCTCCGGCGCTCGTGATGAGCTACTGGAATCCTGTGCTGCAATTCGGTGTCGACCGCTTCGCCGATTCGCTCGTCGGCGCAGGCGGCGCCGGGCTCATCACCCCTGACATCACCCCGGACTCGGCGGAGGAGTGGATCGCCACGAGCGACAGGACCGGTCTCGATCGGGTCTTCCTCGCAGCTCCGAGTTCGACTCGGCAGCGCCTGGCGGCGACCGCGGAGGCCAGCCGCGGTTTCGTCTACGCGGTCTCGACGATGGGCGTCACCGGGGCCCGCCAGGACGTGGACTCCGCGGCACGGACCCTCGTCTCCCGCCTGCGCGACGTGCACGCCGAGAACGTCTGCGTCGGGATCGGCATCTCCACAGCCGAGCAGGTGGCCGAGGTGCTCGACTACGCCGATGGCGCGATCGTCGGCTCCGCGCTGGTCACCGCTCTCGCAGAGCACGGCGTCGCCGGCGTCTCCCGCCTCGCTGCGGCTCTCGCTCAGGGTGTCAGTCGCTAGACTTCCATCCGGCTGCCGTCCGACTGTCCTGCCCGTCCTTCCGCCGAAAGGGTCAACGTGCTCCCGCTCACCATCCCGAGTCCGCCCCTGGACTGGTCCGTGTTCTACTTCGGCAGCTGGATCCACTCCTGGCTGCCTGCGTGGCCCGCGGCGTGGAGCCTGCCGATCCACGTGTACGCGCTCGTCATCCTGGCGGGCATCGTCGTCGCCCTGGTCATCACGAACCACCGTCTGACCAAGCGCGGCGGCGAGCCGTGGGTCGTCATCGACATCGTGATCGGCGCGATCATCGGCGGCATCATCGGCGCCCGCGCCTGGCATGTCGTGACCCACCTGAGCGACTACTTCGGCCCGGGCAGGAACACCTGGAACCCCTTCCTGCCCGGCGCGGTCTGGAACATCTGGGATGGCGGCGGCGCCATCCTGGGAGCCCTGCTGTTCGGCGCCCTCGGCATCTTCATCGCCTGCAGGATCACGGGACTGCGGTTCACCTCGGTGGCCGACGCCATCGCGCCAACGCTGCTGGTGGCTCAGGCGCTCGGCCGCATCGGCAACTACTTCAACAACGAGCTCTTCGGGCTGCCGACCGATCTGCCGTGGGGGCTGCAGATCCCCTCCGACAACATCGCGTACCCGAAGGGACTGCCGACGAGCGGCGTCTACTTCCACCCGACATTCCTCTACGAGATCATCCTCAACCTGATCGGCTTCGCGGTCATCCTGCTCATCGAGAACAGGATCAGCTCGGCGGTCGGCGCCGATGGGCGCCGCTCCCTGGTCGCCACCCGCCGCCCGCAGTGGCAGTGGGGCAAGGTGCTCGGGCTCTACCTGATCTGGTACGGACTCGTTCGCACCTGGATCGAGAACATCCGCATCGACCCCAGCCAGACCTTCCTGGGCATCCGCGACAACGTCTGGGGCGCGCTGGCGGCCATCGTGCTCGGCTTGGTCATCATCGTCGTCCAGACCCGTCGCCATCCGGGCATCGAACCCAGCGTGTACCTCCCGGGCCGGCAGTGGACGCCGTCCGCTGAGGTAGACTCCGAAGACCTCTACTCCGATACCGACGAGTCATCCGATGACGTCGACACGGGCGCGAGCACGAGGGGCGGCCTCGCCACAAGCGGAGCCGCTCGCCGCTCCTGAAAGAAAACGTCCAGCGACACCACGCCGGGATGCCGGACCCGCTTCTCCAGCGGCCGACGGCACAGTTCCACACGTTGGGCCAGCGACGTCCCATCCCCTGCACCATCGTGAGGACGGTACCCATGGCGCACCCCACCCCCTTCGAGCGGTTCAGCTCTGTCCCCGCGGCCCAGGGCCTGTACGACCCGCGGGCCGAGAAGGACGCGTGCGGCCTCGCCATGGTCGCCACTCTGCGCGGCACGGCCGGTCATGACATCATCGCCCTCGCCCTCGACGCGCTCCGCCACCTCGAGCACCGCGGCGCGGTCGGCTCGGATGCCGGGACCGGCGATGGGGCGGGCATCGTCACCCAGATCCCGGACGCCTTCCTTCGAGCGGTGGTGGGGTTCGAACTGCCGCCCGCCGGACGCTACGCGGTCGGCATGGCGTTCCTGCCCTTGGACGCCGCCGAGCGCGAGACGCTCAAGAACGGCGTCGCCACGATCGCCGAGCAGGAGGATCTGCGCATCCTGGGCTGGCGCGATGTGCCGGTCGACCTGGCGCATCTCGGCCACCTGGCCCGCGAGGCCGCGCCCGCCTTCGAGCAGCTGTTCCTGGAGTCGACCCGGACCGGCGCCAACGGCGCCCCGCTCGGCGGGATCGAACTCGACCGGCAGGCCTTCCGGCTGCGCAAGCGCGCGGAACGGGAGCTCGGCGCATACTTCCCCTCGCTGTCAGCGCGCACCCTGGTCTACAAGGGCATGGTCACCACCCTGCAGCTCGAGCCCTTCTACCCGGACCTCAGCGATGAGCGGTTCGCCTCGAAGCTCGCCCTCGTCCACTCGCGCTACTCGACGAACACCTTCCCCTCCTGGCCGCTGGCGCAGCCCTTCCGGGTGATCGCGCACAACGGCGAGATCAACACCGTGCAGGGCAACCGCAACTGGATGCGCGCCCGGCAGAGCCAGCTCGAGTCCGAACTGCTCGGGGATCTGCGCCCGCTGTTCCCGATCGTCAGCGACGGCGCGAGCGACTCGGCATCCTTCGACGAGGTCGCGGAACTGCTGCTGCTGTCCGGCCGCTCCCTGCCGCACTCCATCATGATGATGGTCCCGGAGGCCTGGGAGAACCAGGTCGACATCGACCCGCGGCGCCGCAGCTTCTACGAGTTCCACTCGATGATGATGGAGCCATGGGACGGCCCGGCCGCCCTGGTGTTCACCGACGGGTCGCTGGTGGGCGCGACGCTCGACCGCAACGGGCTGCGGCCGGGCCGCTTCCTGGTCACCGATGACGGTCTGGTCGTGCTCGCCAGTGAGATCGGCGTGCTCGACTTCCCGGCCGATCGCGTGGTGCGCAAGGGCCGGCTGCGCCCCGGGAAGATGTTCCTGGTCGACACGGTCGCGGGCCGGATCGTCGAGGACGACGAGATCAAGGCCGAGCTCTCGGCATCCCAGCCCTGGCAGGACTGGCTCGATGCCGGCCGCATCCACCTCGCCGACCTGCCGGAGCGCGAGCACATCACCCACACCCCGGCCTCCGTCGTGCGCCGGCAGCGCACCTTCGGCTACACCGAGGAGGAGGTGCGCATCCTGGTCGCGCCCATGGCGCAGAACGGCACGGAGCCGCTCGGCGCGATGGGGTCCGACACCCCGATCGCCGTGCTCAGCGACCGTCCGCGGCTGCTCTTCGACTACTTCACGCAGGCCTTCGCGCAGGTGACGAACCCTCCGCTCGACAGCATCCGCGAGGAGGTCGTCACGAGCATGAAGCTGGGGCTGGGACCGGAGCGGAACCTGCTCGACGCGACGCCGGAGCACGCGAAGCAGATCGTGCTCGACTTCCCGGTGATCGACAACGACGAGCTGGCCAAGATCCAGCACTTCGAGACCGGGGGAGGGCGCAGGCCCACGCAGGTGATCAAGGGACTGTACCGGGTCGCGGATGGCACGGAGGGGCTCGCACTGCGGCTCCAGGCGATGTGCGCGGAGGCCGACGAGGCGATCGCGAGCGGATCGCAGTTCCTCGTCCTCAGCGATCGCGACTCCAACTCGGAGTTCGCCCCGATCCCCTCGCTGCTGATGCTCGCCGCCGTGCACCACCATCTGATCCGCCAGGAGACCCGGATGAAGGCGGGCCTGATCGTGGAGGCCGGCGATGTGCGCGAGGTGCACCATGTCGCGCTGCTGATCGGCTACGGCGCCTCGGCGATCAATCCGTATCTCGCCATGGAGACCGCTGAGCAGCTGGTGCTCAGCGGCATGATCACCGGGGTGAGCCCCGAGAAGGCCGTCAAGAACCTGATCAAGGCGCTCGGCAAGGGCGTGCTCAAGATCATGTCCAAGATGGGGATCTCCGTGGTCGGCTCCTACGCGGGTGCGCAGGCCTTCGAGGCGGTCGGACTCAGCCAGGAGTTCGTCGACCAGTACTTCACCGGGACGACGAGCCTGCTCGGCGGCGTCGGCATCGAGGTGGTCGCCGCCGAGAACGCGGCGCGGCACGCTGCTGCGTATCCCGAGGATGGCGCGGTCCTCGCGCACGAGCGGCTCGAGGTCGGCGGCGAGTACCAGTGGCGCCGGGAGGGCCCGCCGCACCTGTTCAACCCGGACACCGTGTTCCGGCTGCAGCACTCCACCAGGGCCAGGCGCTACGACATCTTCCGCGAGTACACGAAGCTCGTCGACGATCAGGCCGAGCGCCTGCAGACCATCCGCGGGCTGTTCGCCATCAAGACCCATGGGCGCACGCCGGTCCCGATCGACGATGTTGAGCCGATCGACGCGATCATCTCCCGCTTCAACACGGGCGCGATGAGCTACGGCTCGATCAGCGAGGAGGCGCACGAGACCATGGCGATCGCGATGAACCGCATCGGCGGCCGCAGCAACACCGGGGAGGGCGGCGAGGATGTCGAGCGGATGCTCGACCCGGAGCGCAACTCGCGGATCAAGCAGGTCGCGAGCGGGCGCTTCGGCGTGACCAGCATGTACCTGACTCACGCCACCGACATCCAGATCAAGATGGCGCAGGGCGCGAAGCCCGGCGAGGGCGGTCAGCTGGCGGCGGCGAAGGTCTACCCCTGGATCGCGCGCACCCGCCACTCGACAGCGGGGGTCGGCCTGATCTCGCCGCCGCCGCATCACGACATCTACTCGATCGAGGACCTGAAACAGCTGATCTTCGATCTGAAGCGGGCGAACCCGGAGGCGCGCGTGCACGTGAAGCTGGTGTCGCAGTCGGGCATCGGCGCGGTCGCGGCCGGCGTCGCCAAGGCGCTGGCGGACGTCGTGCTGGTCTCCGGTCACGACGGCGGCACCGGCGCATCGCCGCTCAACTCGCTGAAGCACGCGGGAACGCCGTGGGAGATCGGCCTCGCCGAGACCCAGCAGACGCTGATGCTCAACGGGATGCGCGACCGGGTGGTCGTGCAGGTCGACGGGCAGATGAAGACCGGCCGGGACGTCGTGATCGCCGCGCTGCTCGGCGCCGAGGAGTACGGCTTCGCGACCGCGCCGCTGGTCGTGAGCGGCTGCATCCTGATGCGGGTCTGCCACCTCGACACCTGCCCGGTCGGGGTCGCGACCCAGAACCCCGAACTGCGCGCCCGGTTCAGCGGCAAGCCGGAGTTCGTCGAGACCTTCTTCGAGTTCCTGGCCCAGGAGGTCCGGGAGTATCTCGCCGAACTCGGATTCCGCTCCCTCGATGAGGCGATCGGCCACGCCGAGCTGCTGGATGTCGATCGCGCGATCGACCACTGGAAGGCGGACGGCCTCGACTTGAGCCCGATCCTGGTCGGCCCGCGCTTCGGGCCCGATGAGCCGCGCCGCAACCAGCGCGGTCAGAAGCACGAGCTCGACAAGCATTTCGACGTGGAGCTGATCCGCCGGTCGAAGGCGGCTCTCGATCGCGCAGAGCACGTCGGCATCGAACTGCCGATCCGCAACACGGAGCGCGCGGTGGGCACCATGCTCGGTCATGAGGTCACCAAGAAGTACGGCGAGCACGGCCTGCCGCCGGGCACCATCGAGGTCTCGCTGACCGGTTCCGCCGGGCAGTCGTTCGGCGCGTTCATGCCGAGCGGGATCACGCTGCGCCTCGAGGGCGACAGCAACGACTACGTCGGCAAGGGCCTGTCGGGCGGGCGCATCGTGGTGCGGCCTCCCCGTGGAGCCGTCTTCGCGGCCGAGCGCAACGTGATCGCAGGCAATGTGATCGGCTACGGCGCGACGCAGGGCAGCATGTTCATCCGGGGCGTCGTGGGGGAGCGGTTCCTGGTGCGCAACTCCGGCGCGAGCGCGGTGGTCGAGGGCGTGGGGGATCACGCGCTCGAGTACATGACAGGAGGCCTCGCGGTCATCCTCGGGACGACGGGGCGCAACCTCGGCGCCGGCATGTCCGGCGGGACCGCCTACGTCTACGATCTCCGCCCGGAGCGCGTGAACCGCGACTCGCTGGCGAGCGGCGAGCTGTCGCTGCTGCCGCTCGAGAGCGCGGACTTCGAGATCCTGCGCGATCTGCTCGCCCAGCACGCCGAAGAGACCGGTTCGCCCTTGGCGGCGCGCATGCTGGCCGACCGGGAAAGCCTCGAGAAGTTCGTCAAGGTGCTGCCGCGCGACTACGCCGCCGTGCTGAAGACCCGCCAGATCGCGATGGACGAGGGGCTCGACCCCGACGGCGACGTGGTGTGGAACCGGATCATGGAGGTGACGGGTGGCTGATCCGAAGGGGTTCCTGAAGACCAGGGAGCGGGAGCTGCCGAAGCGCCGCCCGGTTCCGGTGCGCATCATGGACTGGAAGGAGGTCTACGAGGCGCAGGAGCCGGAGCAGCTGCGCCGCCAGGCCGGTCGCTGCATGGACTGCGGCATCCCGTTCTGCCATCAGGGCTGCCCGCTCGGCAACCTGATCCCTGAGTGGAACGACCTCACCTGGCGCAACGAGGGCCGCCAGGCCATCGAGCGTCTGCACGCGACCAACAACTTCCCGGAGTTCACCGGGCGGCTGTGCCCTGCCCCCTGCGAGTCCAGCTGCGTTCTGGGCATCAACCAGCCCGCCGTCACCATCAAGCAGGTCGAGGTGTCGATCATCGATCAGGCGTTCCAGAACGGCTGGGTCACCCCGCATCCGCCGGAGCGGCTCACCGGCAAGACCGTCGCCATCGTCGGCTCCGGTCCCGCGGGACTGGCGGCGGCTCAACAGCTCACCCGGGCCGGCCACACGGTCGCGGTCTTCGAGCGCGAGGACCGGATCGGCGGGCTGCTGCGCTACGGCATCCCGGACTTCAAGATGGAGAAGAAGCAGATCGAGGCGCGGCTCGCGCAGATGCAGGCAGAGGGCACCCGGTTCCGGGCCGGCGTCGAGATCGGGGTCGACATCGCCTGGGACGAGCTGAGGTCGCGCTACGACGCCGTCGTGGTCGCGACCGGCGCCATGGTGCCGCGCGATCTGCCGATCCCCGGCCGTGATCTGCTCGGCGTGCACTACGCCATGGAATACCTGGTCCAGCAGAACAGGGCGGGTGCGGGCGACCAGGTCGTGAACCAGCTGACGGCAGAGGGCAAGCATGTGATCGTGCTCGGCGGCGGTGACACCGGTGCCGACTGCATCGGCACCGCGCACCGCCAGGGCGCGCTCAGCGTCACCAGCCTCGCGATCGGGGTGCAGCCGCCGAGCGAGCGCCCCGAGCACGAGCCGTGGCCGATGATGCCGAACCTCTTCGAGGTCTCCAGCGCCCACGAGGAGGGCGGCGAACGGGTCTACCTGGCTTCGACCGTCGAGTTCCTGGCCAACGGGGCCGGCGAGGTGCGCGCGCTGCGCGTGGCCGAGACCGAGTACCTGGATGGGCGCCGCGTGCCCAAGTCGGGCACAGAGCGCGAGATCCCGGCCGACCTCGTGCTCCTCGCGCTGGGATTCACGGGTGCCGAGTCCGAGACCATCGACCAGCAGCTGCATCTGCCATTCGACGAGCGCGGCAACATGGCGCGCGACGAGGACTACCAGAGCTCCGAGTCCGGTGTGTTCGTCGCCGGCGACGCTGGACGCGGGCAGTCGCTGATCGTCTGGGCCATCGCCGAGGGACGTGCAGCCGCATCCGCCGTCGACCGGTTCCTCGAGGGGGAGACGCGGCTGCCGTCCCCCGTCCGTCCCACCGACCGCGCGATCGCGGTCTAGGCTTCCCGGCGCGCTCTGCCACCGGGCGCGCCTCCACCACCAACGAAGGAAGTCATGAGACGAGCCAAGATCGTCGCAACACTCGGGCCCGCGACCTCGAGCTACGAGAACATCCGCGCCGTCATCGAGGCCGGGGTGAACGTCGCGCGGATCAATCTGAGCCACGGCAGCTACGAGGTGCACGACGAGGTCTACGCGAACGTGCGCAAGGCGGCCGCAGATACCGGGATCCCGGTCGCGGTGCTCGTGGACCTCCAGGGCCCGAAGATCCGGCTCGGCAAGTTCGAGGCGGGGCCGTACGAGCTCGCCGTCGGCGACATCTTCACGATCACCACCGAGGAGGTCGTCGGCACCAAGGACCTCGTCGGCACCACCTTCAAGGGCTTGCCCCAGGACGTCGCGCCCGGCGACTTCCTGCTCATCGACGACGGCAAGGTGAAGGTGAAGGTGCTGGCCAGCGACGGGACGCGCGTGCGCACCGAGGTCGTGGTCTCCGGTCCGGTCTCCAACAACAAGGGGATCAACCTGCCGGGCGTCGCGGTGAATGTGCCCGCGCTGTCGGAGAAGGATGAAGCCGATCTGCGCTGGGGCCTCAAGCTCGGCGCCGACTACATCGCCCTCTCCTTCGTGCGGGATGCCGCCGACATCACCCGCGTGCACGAGATCATGGCCGAGGAGGGCCGCAGGATCCCGGTGATCGCCAAGATCGAGAAGCCGCAGGCCGTCGACCACCTCGAGGAGATCATCGACGCCTTCGACGGCATCATGGTCGCCCGCGGCGACCTCGGCGTCGAGTTGCCGCTCGAAGCCGTGCCGATCGTGCAGAAGCACGCTGTCGAACTGTCCCGTCGCATGGCCAAGCCCGTCATCGTCGCGACCCAGATGCTCGAATCCATGATCTCCAGCCCCGTCCCGACCCGCGCCGAGACCTCGGATGTCGCGAACGCGGTGCTCGACGGCGCGGACGCGGTGATGCTCTCCGGCGAGACGAGCGTCGGCGAGTACCCGGTCGTCACCGTGTCCACCATGGCGAGGATCGTCGCCTCCACCGAGGATCACGGCCTGGAGCGCATTCCTCCGCTGGGCACGAAGCCCCGCACCCAGGGGGGCGCGATCACGCTCGCGGCGGCCGAGGTCGCCGACTTCGTCGACGCCAAGTACGTCTGCGTGTTCACGGAGTCCGGCGACTCGGCGCGCCGCATGTCGCGGCTGCGCTTCCGCATCCCGATGAAGGCGTTCACGCCCGAGGAGGCGATCCGCCGCCGCATGGCGCTCACCTGGGGCATCGAGTCCTTCCTGGTCGACCGTGTCCCGCACACCGACGCCATGTACGAGCAGGTCGACGACATCCTGATCTCGCACGGACTGGCGGAGGTCGGCGACAAGGTGGTCGTGATCTCCGGATCCCCTCCCGGAATCCCCGGTTCCACCAACGACCTGCGGGTGCATGTCGTGGGCGGTGCGGTGAACGCGGCGATACCGGTGTGGGAGAGCGGCGAGCACGCGGACTGAAGCGCATCGGGCGCCCCCGTCCGGGGGAGCCCCGCTTGCGGGGTCGCACGCGACCGGCGTTCGGGGGAGGATCGGGGATGTGCGCATCGGGGATGTGCACAGCGCACGAATGCCCCGGGGGGACGCATGACCGACATCATCACGCCGCAGGCCGGCTGGTACCCGGATCCGACCGACTCGCGCGCGTACCGCTGGTGGAGCGGCGGCGCCTGGACCGATCATCTGACGGCCGCGCCCTCCGCGGAATCCGTGTGGGCAACCGACGGAGCAGGCCGGCAGGTCGCCGACGCCTTCTCCTTCACCGAGCAGGGCCCGAGCCCTTTCAGCTCGAGCTTCGAGCAGAGCTGGGACGGCACGTCCATGACGCGCGGCTCAGGAGGCAATCGCGCCGGAATGGTGATCGTGGTGATCGGCGTCATCGCCGTCGCGGCCTACCTCGGTTCGCTGGCGCTGGCGTACACCACGATCATCCCGCTCATCCCCGGGGTCATCGGGCTCATCGGCGCGGTGCCGGCGTTCCGCCGCGCGCGCATCACCGGTGATGGACTCGCGATCTCCTTGCTGGGCGTGCTGCTCTCGGGCGCCGCGAGCGTGCTCGCCGTGCTTCCGCTGCTGCCGGGCCTGCTCGGCATGCCGAGCGCCTCGGACATCTCCGCCATCAAGCAGACGGTCTCGCACGCGGTGCCGTTCCACACCGACGTCGAGAAGCAGCTCGTCGCGGCTGCTCAGAAGGACTTCGGCCAGACCGGGACCGCCGCCGCCTGCCCGAGTGACGCGCTCGAGGCCGCCTCCAGCACCTTCAGCTGCACCGAGATCCTCGCGGACGGCACGACCAAGATCGTGAACGTCACCGTCACCGACGCGAGCGGCACGATCACGTGGAGCCCCGCCAACTGAGTGCCGGATGAGGGACTCGAACCCTCACGCCCTTTCGGACAGAGCATTTTGAGTGCCCCGCGTCTGCCATTCCGCCAATCCGGCGCACGCGCCCACGAGCACGGCATCTGGAACGATACCGTAGGCTCCCTCTGTGAGTGATGCGCAGGAGACACCCGTCGCCCCGCGGCGCGTGGTCGTCGCCGAGGACGAATCGCTGATCCGTCTCGACATCGTCGAGATCCTGCGCGACAACGGCTTCGACGTCGTCGGAGAGGCCGGGGACGGCGAGACGGCGGTCGCACTGGCCACGGAGCTGCGCCCCGATCTGGTGGTCATGGATGTCAAGATGCCTCAGCTGGATGGCATCTCGGCCGCCGAGAAGCTCGCCAAGAACCACATCGCCCCTGTCGTGCTGCTGACCGCGTTCAGCCAGAAGGAGCTCGTGGAGCGCGCGAGCGAGGCAGGCGCCCTCGCCTATGTGGTGAAGCCCTTCACCCCCAACGACCTGCTGCCGGCGATCGAGATCGCCCTCAGCCGGTACCAGCAGATCGTGACGCTCGAGGCCGAAGTCGCCGACATGGTGGAGCGCTTCGAGACGCGCAAGCTGGTCGACCGCGCCAAGGGCCTGCTCAACGAGAAGATGGGGCTCAGCGAGCCGGAGGCCTTCCGCTGGATCCAGAAGGCATCCATGGACCGCCGCCTCACCATGCACGATGTCGCTCAGGCGATCATCGACCAGCTGGCCGCGAAGAAGTAGCGCCCCGCCCGGTCCTCTCGCGCCCCCGGATTGTCGGTGGTCCCTGCTTGACTCGGGCCATGGAAGAGATCGACGAACGGGAGCTCGCCGCTGCCCAGGTGCTCGCATTGACGAGCCCCGAGTTCGCCGACATCCGTATCGATCTCGGGATGGCGCGCGCCGAGTTCGCCTCGGCGGCGGCGGCCCGGCAGACCGCCGACCTGTGGTCGTCGATCGCCGATGTGCTCGACGACGCGGTTGGACATCCCGAGATCTTCCTCGATTCCCGCGCGCGGCTCAGCGAGAGCGAGCGCCGTGACTACGCGGTGCGCTCCGCGGCCGCCGACCTCGCCGTCCGGCTCTCGGTCGCCGAGAGCAGCGTGCGGGCATGGGCGAGCGCGGCGCAGACCCTGCGAACAGGCACTCCGCGCATCTGGGCCGCCTTCCGTGAAGGCGAGGTCTCCGCGGCGAACGCCAGAACCGTCGCCGAGACCGTGAGCGAACTGCCCGCGGATGCCCGCGCCGCCTTCGAGGATGCCGTGCTGGACGCTGCGACGCGGCTCGCGCCCGCGCGGTTCCGCGCCGTGGCCCGCTCTGCGCGCGAACGCGTTCACGAGGAGGCGATCGCCGAGCGGCATCGACGCGCGGCCGACGCGCGCCGCGTTGTGGTCGAGGACGACCTCGACGGGATGTCGTGGCTGAGCGTCTACCTGCCGAGCGCGACGGCGCATCGGGCCTTCGCGGGCATCGACGCGGCGGCGCGCTCGCTCCGGGGTTCGGATGAGCCTCGAACCCTCGATCAGCTGCGAGCGGATGTCGCCGGTGACTTGCTCACCGGCGTGGCGTCGGGCGCGCCCGCCGGTGTCTCCGTCGCGGTGACGGTTCCGGTGCTGACGCTTCTGGGCGGTGATCAGCCCGGTCTGATGGAGGGTGTCGGGCCGATCGATGCCGAGACGGCGCGGAGGCTGGCCGCGAACGCCCCGTCGTTCATCCGGCTGCTCACGCATCCGATCACCGGGGCGGTACTCGAACTCGATCGCACGACCTACCGCGTGCCTGCTGACCTGCGACGTGCGCTGCGCCACCGTGACCGGAGCTGCCGCTTCGCCGGCTGCGGTCGTTCCGCTGCGCGCTGCGACATCGACCACGTCACCGAGTGGCAGGACGGCGGCAGCACCGATGCGGCCAATCTGATCCATCTGTGCCGACATCACCACAGGCTCAAGTCGGTGGCCACTTGGCGTGCCCAACCGCCCGACGCGGGTGAGGCGACCGTCAAGTGGACCAGCCCCACCGGGGCCGTGGTGGACGCGGAGCCGCCGCCGTTCTAGAGGTCGCGCACCATGTTCGTCATCCGCACCGTCGACAGCCGCCTGCCCTGTTCGTCGGTCATCACGATCTCGTGGGTGCACAGTGTGCGGCCGAGCACGAGCGCGCTGCAGGTTCCGGTCACCCAGCCCTCGGTGATGGAGCGGCTGTGGGTCGCGTTGATCTCGATGCCCACCACGTAGTGCTCCGGCCCGGCGTGGATGGCCGAGGACATCGAGCCGAGCGTCTCGCCCAGCACGAGGTGCGCACCGCCGTGCAGCAGCCCGAGCACCTGCGTGTTGCCGTCCACGGGCATGCGCCCGATCGAGTACTCGGCCGACAGCTCCAGCAGCTCGATCCCCATCCTCCCGGGCAGCGCGCCGCCGCCCGTTCCGACAAGTCGCGAGGCCAGCGAGGGGTCGAGATCCGGCGGAAGCTTGGTCACGCTGACTCTCCGGTGTGGTGTCAGAACCGGCGGATAGGCTGGGCGCGTGCCGGACTCCGAAAAGCCTACACTTCTGCTGATCGACGGCCATTCGCTCGCCTTCCGCGCTTTCTACGCGCTGCCGATCGACAGCTTCGTGACCCGTGACGGGCAGCACACCAACGCGATCCACGGCTTCCTGTCGATGCTCGTCCTTCTGCTGCAGAAGGAGAAGCCGACGCACCTCGGGGTGGCATTCGACATCTCCCGCTTCTCCTTCCGCAACCGCGAGTACGAGGACTACAAGGGCACGCGCAGCGAGACCCCGCCGGAATTCAAAGGGCAGGTGCCCCTCCTGGAGGAGGCCCTGCACGCGATGAACATCGTCACCATCACGAAGGAGGACTTCGAGGCGGATGACATCCTGGCGACCCTGTCGTTGCAGGGCAAGGAGCAGGGCTACCGGGTGCTGGTCGTCTCCGGCGATCGCGACACCATCCAGCTGGTGGACGAGGACGTCACCCTGCTCTACCCGAACGCGCGCGGCGTCTCCGAGTTGAAGGTCTACGACCCGCACGCAGTGCGCGAGCGCTACGGGGTCGAGCCGGAGCAGTATCCCGAGATCGCCGCCCTGGTCGGGGAGACCAGCGACAACCTGCCGGGCGTCGACAAGGTGGGCGAGAAGACCGCGGTGAAGTGGATCCAGCAGTATGGCACCGCCGCCGAGCTGCTCGCGCACGCCGAGGAGATCAGCGGAGTCGTCGGCAACAACCTCCGCGAGCAGCAGGACCGCGTGCTGCGCAACCGCAGGCTCAACCGGCTGGTCCGCGATGTCGAGCTTCCGGTCGCGCCGAAGGACCTGGCGCGCAAGCCGATCGACGCGGCATCCGTGCGCGAGGTGTTCGAGCGGTTGCAGTTCCGGACCCTGCTCGATCGGGTGATCAAGCTGGAGGGGACGGCCGCCGACCTGGTGGCGGTCGCCGACGGGAAGATGCCAGCGGCATCCATCCCGGCGGTGCGGACGCTCGTCGACGAAGAGCTGGAGAAGTGGCTGGATGCCGCGTCGCAGGGGGGCGCGGCCCCCCTCGGCCTGCGCATCGTCACCCTCGACGGCCAGGTCGATGGCTTCGGGATCGCGAGCCTCACCGAGAGCACCTGGGTCCCGTGGGCTCCCGGCCGCCCCGACTACGCCGCACTGGAGCGATGGCTCGCCTCGGACTCGCCGAAATACCTGCACGAGGCGAAGCGCCAGTTCAAGTCGCTGGCCGGAACCGGCCTCGAGCTCGGCGGGATCGCCTTCGACACCTCGCTCGGCGCCTGGCTGCTCCGTCCTGGCAACAAGGCGGACAGTCTCGGCGGGCTGATGTACTACTACCTGGGCGAGACGCTGCCCGAGCCCGACCCGAGTCAGCTCGTGCCCGAGACCGAGGCGCTGAGCCCGGCGACGGAGGCGTGGTACCTGCTGCGGCTCGCCGACGAGCTGATGACGCGGCTGGATCCGGGCTCGCTCGAGGTCTCGCGGGGCATCGAGGCGCCGCTCGTCCCCGTACTGGCGCGCATGGAGATCCAGGGCGTCACCGTCGACGCCGCGGTGCTCGGCGAGCTGAACTCGCGCCTGGGTGCGCAGGCCGCGGAGATCGCCGAGAGGGCTTACACCGAGATCGGCCGCGAGGTGAACCTCGGCTCGCCGAAGCAGCTGCAGGAGGTCCTCTTCGACCAGCTCGGCATGCCCAAGACCCGCCAGAACAAGACCGGCTTCTCGACGGATGCGGCGAGCCTCACCGACCTGCAGGAGCAGCATCCCCACCCATTCCTCGAGCTGCTGCTGCAGCACCGGGACGCCACCAAGATCCGGCAGATCGTGGAGACGCTGGAGAAGAGCATCGGCGCCGACGGGCGCGTGCACACCACCTATGATCAGACCGGCTCGGCCACCGGCCGTATCTCCTCCAACGACCCGAATCTGCAGAACATCCCGATCAAGACCGAGGTGGGGCGCGAGGTGCGCTCGGCGTTCCGGCCAGGCGAGGGCTTCGAGACGCTGCTCACGGCCGACTACTCGCAGATCGAGATGAGGATCATGGCGCATCTCAGCAAGGACGCCGGGCTGATCGAGGCCTTCAACTCGGGCGAGGACCTGCACCGCTTCGTCGGAGCGCGGATCTTCCACATCGACCCATCGGAGGTGACGCCGATCCAGCGCACCAAGGTGAAGGCGATGTCGTACGGGCTGGCGTACGGCCTTTCGGCGTTCGGCCTCTCGAAGCAGCTGCGGATCGAGACCTCGGAGGCGCGGGAGCTCATGGCGGACTACTTCGCACGCTTCGGCGCCGTGCGCGACTACCTGCGGGGGGTCGTCGAACAGGCGCGCATCGACGGCTACACGACGACCATCTTCGGCCGGCGCCGGCCGTTCTCCGATCTGACCTCGACCAATCGCGTGCTGCGCGAGAACGCCGAGCGCCAGGCGTTGAACTCGCCCATCCAGGGTTCTGCGGCCGATGTGATCAAGCGGGCGATGCTCGGAGTGGATGCGGACATCCGGTCGCGCTCCCTGGCCTCGCGGATGCTGCTCCAGGTGCACGACGAGTTGGTGCTCGAAGTCGCGCACGGCGAACTGGAGGAGCTGACGGAGATCGTGCGCACTCGCATGGCCGGCGCAGCATCGCTCAGCGT
>WOYR01000255.1:44865-47835 GCA_011620705.1 Microbacteriaceae bacterium
GGGCACGAGGCCCGACTGGCCGCCGGGAACGCGGTGATCGCCGAACTCGAGGCCGCGACTCCGGTGGACGCGGTGGATGCGGTCACGCGCACCGATCTGCTCGCCGAACTCCGGTTGAGCGCCGAGGAGCACGCGGCAAAGCTGCACGAGCGCGACGTCAATGTGATCGCCTCCCCGGCGCAGGGCATCCGCGACACCTTCGATCTGATGCCGACGGCGAGCGAGTCGGACTGGGCGACCATCGCCGAGCGCCTCCGCAACCTTCCGGGCGCGGTCGAGGGTTACATCGAGACGCTCCGGCAGGGGATCCGGGACGGAGCCGTGCCTGCCCGCAGGCAGGTCATCGAGACCGCGACGGGGGTGCGGCGCCACGCCGACCCGCTCGGCTTCTTCTTCGACTTCACCGGCTCGGCCTCCCTCGAGGGCGGGCGGCCGCTGCCGGACTCCCTGCAGGCGTCGCTGCGCAGCGGTGCCGAGGCCAGCGCCGCCGCCTACGGCAGGCTCGCCGAGTTCCTGGAGCTGGAGCTGGCACCCGAGGCGAGCGAGCAGGACGGGATCGGCCGCGATTTGTACGCGCTGCGGTCCCGCCACTTCCTGGGCGCAGCGGTCGACCTCGATGAGAGCTACGAGTGGGGGATCGAAGAACTGGCCAGGATGGTCGAGGAGCAGACCAGGATCGCCGAGCAGATCAAGCCGGGCGCGTCGGTCGAGGAGGCGGTCGCCTTCCTGGACGGCGACGGCTCCCGCAGACTTCACGGCACCCGGGCGCTGCAGACATGGATGCAGGAGCTCGCCGATCAGGCAGTCTCCGAGCTGTCTGGCACCCACTTCGACATCCCGGACCCGGTGAAGACCATCGAGTGCATGATCGCCCCGACGCAGGAGGGCGGCATCTACTACACCTCGCCGAGCGACGACTTCAGCCGGCCCGGCCGGATGTGGTGGAGCGTGCCCGAGGGCGTCACCGAGTTCGACACCTGGCGCGAGACGACGACGGTGTACCACGAGGGGGTTCCCGGCCATCACCTCCAGCTCGGCCAAGCCGTCTACAACCGGGCCCAGCTGAACACCTGGCGCCGCACACTCGCCGGTACCAGCGGGCACGCGGAAGGCTGGGCGCTGTACGCGGAACGGCTGATGGACGAACTCGGCTACCTGCAGAACCCGGCTGACCGCTTCGGGATGCTCGACGGCCAGCGCATGCGGGCGGCCCGCGTCGTGCTCGACATCGGCGTCCACCTGGGCAAGCCGAACCTGAAGGGCACAGGCCCGTGGACCGCGGACGACGCCCTCGAGTTCATGCGCGCCAACGTGAACATGAACGACTCCTTCATCCGCTTCGAGGTCAATCGCTATCTGGGCTGGCCGGGTCAGGCTCCCTCCTACAAAGTGGGTCAGCGGATCTGGGAGGAGCTCCGCGACGAGGTGAAGAGGCGAGAGGGGGCGGCTTTCGACATCAAGGCGTTCCACAAGCGTGCGCTGGATCTGGGCGGAGTGGGCCTGGACACGCTCCGGTCGAGCCTGCTCGCCGCGGCTGGCTAGGCTGTTTCGAGACCGTTCCTGCAAGGAGTCGAGCCTGTGCCCCGTTTCTTCATCCGCGCCATGACCGCTGCGTCGGCGGCGGCGATCGCGGCGCTCGCGCTCACGGGATGCACCCAGGCTCCTGCGGCCCCGCACGACGGCTGCGCCGGGATCATCTCCAAGGTGCTCACCGCCGACGACTCGGCGACGACCGTGACCCCCTTCGTCGCGGGCGATATCCCGAAGATCTTCGCGATTCCGGCCACTCCGGCGCCGAGCTGCTATTACGTGACGACCTCGACTCTGCCGCCGCTCAGCGGCGTCAGCTATGTGCAGACCCAGCGCACGCTGCTCTACATCGGCATCAGCGACTCCGATGCCGCCTCGATCATCGCGGCGCTGCGCAAGACCGTCTCGGCGCAGCCATGGACCGTTCGCTTCGACCACGCAACTCCGGCGGCTGCCCCAGGGCCGACCGCATCGCCGGCGGCGGCACCCACCTCGAGTTCGGCCCGCTGGTACTACAACTTCAACGGGGCATCGACCGACGACAAGGGCGAGATGGGCTACTACGCGTCGATGCCGATCTCGCAGGGGACGGCCATCCAGGCAGGTCTCGGCAAGCCGCAGAACGTGCTGCGCATCGAACTCCAACTGAAGCAGGTCAAGAAGTAGCGAGGGTCTTGCCCGTTCCGCTAAGCTAGAACGTCGCTTTCGCGGCATCTCTGTCCGCCTGCCTCGGGCGACATCCATCTGCATTCCGGCGTCCGTGGCCCGTACCCCTGTCCCTTCGGAGCAACTACTACATGACAACCCCAACGACCGCCTCGGCTACCAAGCAGGTCGCCATCAACGACATCGGATCTGCTGAAGACTTCCTGGCCGCGGTCGAGCTGACCCTCAAATTCTTCAACGACGGCGACCTCATCGAGGGGACCGTCGTCAAGATCGATCGCGACGAGGTCCTTCTCGACGTCGGCTACAAGACCGAGGGCGTGATCCCGTCCCGCGAACTCTCGATCAAGCACGATGTCGACCCCGCTGAGGTCGTCAGCGTCGGCGATGTGGTCGAGGCCCTCGTTCTCCAGAAGGAGGACAAGGAGGGCCGCCTCATCCTCTCCAAGAAGCGCGCCCAGTACGAGCGCGCATGGGGCGATGTCGAGAAGATCAAGGAGTCGGACGGCGTCGTCACCGGCTCCGTGATCGAGGTCGTCAAGGGCGGGCTCATCGTGGACATCGGGCTGCGGGGCTTCCTGCCGGCTTCGCTCATCGAATTGCGCCGGGTGCGCGACCTCACGCCGTACCTGGGCCAGGAGATCGAGGCCAAGATCCTCGAGCTGGACAAGAACCGCAACAACGTCGTGCTGAGCCGCCGCGCGCTGCTCGAGCAGACCCAGAGCGAGTCGCGCAGCACCTTCCTCAACAACCTCCAGAAGGGCCAGGTCCGCA
>WOYR01000225.1 GCA_011620705.1 Microbacteriaceae bacterium
GGTCCGGGGGCACAGCTTCGACCACATGGAGACGCACGTTGGGCGAGCTCGAATCAACGAGCAGGTAGCTCTTCAGAAGTTGCGGCAGATCGCTACCACCCACATAACCCTCGAACTCCCGTGCGGCGGAGAGTCCTGATCGTGGATCACTGATGCCGGATGCGATGACCCGTCGGTCCGCGATGAGTTCGGCGAAGTCCGCGGGGTTTCCGGCGACATCCACGAGTCGCAGCTCCCGCGACCGCAGCCACGAATACAAGAGGTCGAGAGGCTGCTTCGCAGCTCGGAGACGATCCATGTACTTGCCGAGGAAGAACCGTTCTTGCGAATCCAGCTCGAGCTGCTCGCCGGATAGCGCGCCGATGACGAGCTTCGCCATTCGAGCACTCAACGGCCGACCGCTCACTCCTCGACGGTTGATCTCCTGCTGGTCGATCACCCACGACCGTCCGACGCGCTGGGCCTTCACTCGCCCGGCAGCGATCATGGCGTGGGCGCGCTGACGCGAAACCCCACGGGCCTCGGCGAATTCCGGAACGCTCAGTTGCATTGAACAAGTGTAGTCAAACGACAATAGAAGTTCAATCCGCTGCGAAGTCGAGCGGCTGTGCAAGCGTGACACCGGTCGCCTTGTGAACGACTTAGCCTTTGGCCGGCACTGATGAATCCCGGGGGTGTCGGCTCAGGTGCCCAGCTCGCGTGCAAGTCCCGTACTCAAGCAACAGTGTCGCGAGGCACGATCCAAGCGTGCTTGAAGCCCGGCGTCACCGACGCGACGTGCTCGAAGTCGCTGTCGTAGTGGAAGATCGTTGCGTTGTTGCGGATGCCGTACGCGGCGATCAATGTGTCGATGGCGCCGACGCTCCGCAGCAGGCCGCCGTTCCAGAGCCGATTCTGCAGTTCGAGCACATCGGCGCTCGTCGGCGCCTGCGGACATTCGGGGAACGCTGCAAGCTGCTTCATCACCTGATCGTGGTCGGCGCGGCTCCTCGCGCTGAATCCGACTTCGGCGGCCACGGGCGGGCAGATCATGATGGCGCTCGGGCTGTGGAGATTGACGAGCGCGACAAGACTCGCCCGGGCATCCGGGCTGGTGGACAGTCGAGCCCAGACGCTATTGTCGACGATGAAGCGTTCGGGCTCCGGTCTGCTACGCGCCACTGGCGATCTTGGTGGGGTGCTCGTCGAGGCTCAGCTGGGCGATCGCGTCGATCGCCTCGAGCTGCTGCTTGCGCATGACGACGTCGCGAAGGGCGAGGTTGATCGCCTCACGATTCGTGCGCACGCCGTAGGTGGCCTTCGCCTGCCGGAGCATCTCCGGGTCGATGTCGACGCTGGTGACTGCCATGAGCGACCTCCTGTGTCTATATAAGGATGATATCCAAGCTATATAGGTTTGTCTCGAGCATCAGGAGGCGCGTGCGTCGTCCCAACCGTTTCGCGGAGACACTCGTCGATCGTGAAAAGGTACACGAGCGGATTGCGCGAGGAGCGGATCACATTGTCTACTCGACGCGAGACGAGCGGGCGCAGCGGAAGCCGAGGTGCGTGGTGGAGGAGTCCTCGGTCTGGGCGCTGCGGGCGGCGGGTCGGTAGCGCAGGCAGTACTCGGGCGCGCACAGGTGCGAGCCGCCCTTGGTCACGTGCCGCGGAGTCGCCTCGCCCGGCGCGACGCTGCCGCTGCGCGCGGAGTCGGGCGAGCACATGCAGGTCGTCGCGGGATCCTGCAGTCGGTCGGTCCACCAGGTGGAGGTCCACTCCCACGTGTTGCCGGTCATCTCGTGCAGCCCGAAGCCGTTCGGCGGGAAGCTCCCGACCGGCGCGCTCCCGACCCACGATCCCGTCCCGGCGCCCGTGTTGAGGTACGGGAACCGGCCCTGCCAGCTGTTCGCGCGCATGCCGTCGTTCGGCTCGTCGCCCCAGGCGAACACGGCCTGGTCGAGCCCGCCGCGCGCGGCGTACTCCCACTCCGCCTCCGTCGGCAGGCGCTTACCGGCCCACGCCGCGAACGCGGTCGCGTCGGCGTAGGCGACCTGCACCACGGGGTGGTCGTCCTTCCCGCCGATCGAGGAGTCCGGGCCGTACGGGTGCCGCCAGTTCGCGCCGGCCACCCACCGCCACCACTGCCGCCAGTCCCGCAGATCCACCGGACCCTCGGTCGGCGTGAACACCAGAGCGCCCGGTTCCAGCGAAGCGAGCTGCGCGCCTGGGAACATCGCGGGATCCAGCGGCTGCTCAGCCGTCGTCACGTACCCGGTCGCCGCCACGAACTCCGCGAACTCCGCGTTGGTCACCGCATGCCGGTCGAGCTCGAAGGGCTGCACCCACTCCTCGTGGACCGGGCCCTCCTCCGGATAGAAGTCCGACCCCATCCGGTATGCGCCGCCGGGCAGCGCGATCATGTCGTCCCTCACCCCGCGCTCACCCCCAGCCCTCGGAGTCCCTGGCGAGCAGATTCACGCTCAGCGACCACGTCATCGTCTCGCCGGCGGCCAAGGTGCGGCGCCGGGCGCCCACATCATCCGCCGAGCGGCCCACGAAGGTCTTCGGTTCGACGGCGAGGATCTCATGTCCTCGACGCCAGGTCAGCAATCCAGGGAGCTCCTCGCGGTCCCAGCGCAGCTCGAGATCGAAATCGGGTTTCGAGCATCTCAGTCGCGCCTCGCCGACCCCATGGCCCACTGCGTGTTCGACGTGCTCGTCCCGGATGAGTGGCGTCCATGACCCCGCAGACCTCAGCGCGGTGATGCCCAGCTGCTGCAGGTCGAAGCACGGGTGCTCGCCGGCGGCGAGCACCTCGAAGGGATCGGGCGACCCGTTGCAGGCCTCCGTGATCACGCTCAGCTTCGCGCCATCGAGCTGAGTTCTGCGCGTGAGCAGCACCGAGTCCGTGAGCAGCGCCTCGGTCGTCAGCCGAGTCCCGTCATCGTGCACAACATCCCACCCGATGCGCGGTGCTTCGCCGTGAAGCCGGACGTCGGTGCGCGACCCCGGTCCACCTGCCATCGGGAACATCGGGAACCACCCACCGATGAAGACGCATCGCTCGAAGTAGTCGCGCGACGCCTCGCCGGTGGGACCCAGATCGGACGGCAGGGGCCGACGTGCTCCGCTCCACAGCAGTTCCACGCCACTGGGCCGATCCACGATCGACGTGATCGTGCAGCCGTGCTCCGGCAGCACCTCGACTCGGAGTCGCTCGGATTCGAGACGGATCACGTCAGCCTTTGACCGCTCCCCGGGTCAGCCCCGCCACG
This sequence comes from Microbacteriaceae bacterium, assembly GCA_011620705.1. GTDB lineage: Bacteria > Actinomycetota > Actinomycetes > Actinomycetales > Microbacteriaceae > Lysinimonas. The sequence goes on from WOYR01000225.1 coordinate 3,258, forward strand.
ATCTGCCGATTCGCCACGATCCCCAGCACGATGATCGGCACGGCGGTCACGACGCCGACTGCGGCCATCGGCCCGTACTGGATCTGCTGCGGCTGGATGAGCGTGGCGATGCCGACCGTCAGCGGGGCGCTGGTGCCGCCCGTCGTGAACACGAGGCCGAAGAGGAACTCGTTCCACACCTGGATCGCCGTGAAGATCGTGATGGCGGAGATCCCCGGCATGGCGAGCGGCAGCATGATCCTGCGGAACGCGCCGAAGTCGCTCGCACCGTCGATCGCCGCTGACTCCCGCAGCTCCACCGGGATCGAGTCGAAGTAGAACTTGGCCATGATGACGGCGAACGGCAGGTTGAAGACGGCGTCGAGCAGGATGAGCGCGCCGAGGGTGTTGTTGAGGTGCAGCGTGTTCAGCAGCACGAAGATGCCGGGCACCAGTGTCATCGGCGGGACGACCTGCAGCAGCCCGAGCCCGGCGAGCACGATCAGCACGCCGCGCGGCGACCAGTTCAGCTGGCTGAGGCTGTAGCCGGCGAGCGCCGCGACCACGACGCAGAGAGCGGTGCCGAGCACCACGATGAGGAGGCTGTTGAGCACCTGGCGGCCGTAGTCGGCGCTCGGATCGAAGACGCTCTGGAAGTTCTGCAGAGCGAAGCTGATGTCGATGCCGGGGGCGACGATGGCGCGCGACTGCAGGAACGCGGTCACGATCAGCCAGACGATCGGGAGAATGGTGAGCACCGCTGTCGCGATGAGGATGATCGCGATGATGACGCGGGAGGAGAGGGAGCTACGCACTGCGGAACCTCCGGGTCAGGCCGCGGGCGCCGAGTCCGAGAAGGACGACGACGAGCATGATGAGCAGGACGGTGAGGCTGAGGGCGGCGCCGTAGCCGTAGTCGAACCGGTCGAAGATGACCGATCGCAGGTAGATGCTGATCACCGTCGTGGCGTCCCCGGGCCCGCCGAAGGTGAGCAGGTACATCTCGTCGAAGACCTTCACACCCATGACGACGCGGATCGCGGCGGCGCCGGCGATCGCCGGAACGAGGAGCGGCAGGATCACGGAGCGAGCCGTCTGGAATGCGCTCGCGCCGTCCACCGAAGCGGCCTCGATGATGGAGGAGTCGATCCCGCGCAGCGCGGTGTAGACGAAGAGGAAGACGATCGGGGTCCAGTGCCACACGTCGACGCCGATGATCGCGGCCATCGCCCCGGCCTTCTGCCCGAGGAGCGTCTGGATCGGCAGGTGCAATGCGGAGAGCACCTTGTTGATGAGGCCGAACTGCGGGCTGAGCAGCAGGAGCCAGATGATGCTGATGACGACCGGCGCGATGATCGCCGGGAGGATCAGCACGTTCTGGAACAGCTGCTGGCCGCGCACCATCCGATCCGTCAGCAGGGCCAGGATCGTGCCGAGGACGACCGTGATGACCACCGTCGCGATGATGAACACGGCGGAGTTGACAAGGGACGTGATGAAGGTGGTGTCGGCCGGGATCCGTTCGAAGTTGCCGAATCCGATGGGCGTGTAGTCGAACTGGCCCGCGACGATCCGCACCTGCCCGAACGCCATCCAGATCATGGCGCCGAGCGGGAATGCGATGAGCCCGAGGATGAGGACGATGAGGGGCAGCACCGCGAGGTACTTGAATGCGCCGCCGCCTTGATGACGTCGGCGCGGGGTCGAGACGCGCGGCGGCGTCTCGACCCCGAGCCGGGAGGTCACTTCAGATATCCCGCATCGGTGACGACCTTCTTGACCCCGTCGCTCAGCTGCTTCGCGGCCTGATCGACCGTGATGTTGCCTGCGATGAAATCGTTGAGGATCTTGTCGGTGGTGCTGAGGAACTGCGGTGCGAAGGTGTAGCGGATGCCGCCTCGGACCGTCTTGTTCGAGTCGATGACGGCCTTCAACTCCGGCCGGTCGGTCGTGATATCGGTGCGCGTGGTGATGCCGCCGTAACCTGCCCACTTCTGCATCTCGGCCTTGCTCGTGACGAAGCTCATGAACTTCCACGCTGCCGAGGTGCGGTCCTTGGGCAGACCGCTCGGCACGCCGACGACCCAGGTGCCGGCGACCGGCGTGCCGACCGGCATCGTCGTGTAGCCGATCTTGCCGGCCACCGAGGATGCAGTCTGGTCCTCGAGGGAGGGCGCGACGGCGGCGACGAAGGCGCCCTGCAGCGCGTTGCCGCCCTGCATGACGGCGGTCTCACCGGCCTGGTCGAGGGATTGCGGCGATGCGGGGCCGAGCGCGGCGAGCTTCTTCCACGTCGTCAGCGCCTCGCGGGTGGCCGAGCTGTCGATGGCGGGAGTCCAGTCGCCCTTGCCCTCGTTCTTGAACCACTTGCCTCCGTAGGAGTAGAGGATCGAGTCGAAATCGTAGGTGGGCGTCACGCCGCGGAGCACGTAGCCGTTCGTCGCGTCACCGGAGTCCTTCGCCTTCTGGCCGTTCGCGATCACCTGGTCCCAGGTGGTCGGCGCCTTCAGTCCGAGCTTGCTGTAGAGGTCCGTGCGGTACATGAAGACATGGATGTTGCCGTTGATCGGCAGCGCGTACGGCTCACCCGAGTCGGTCGTCGTGCGGAGTTTGCTGTCCCACTGACCGACGCCGTCGAAGCGCATGACCCCGCTGGGCCAGGTGAAGCCCTGGTCGACCTGCTTGAGCGGCTGGAGCCACTTCGAGTCGTAGAACTGCCCGACCCACTGCTCGTTGACGAGCATGACGTCGAAGGCGTTCGACCCCGACTGAGCGGCGTTCGCCTCCTGCGTCTGGAGCCCGGCGAACGGGAAGACCTTGAGGTCGACCTTGACGCCGGTCTTGGCCTCGTAGTCGGCGACGACCTTCTGGTAGCTCGGCAGCCACGGTGCCTGCGCTGCTGCGACGGTGATCTCCTTGACGTTCGCCCCGGGGTCGGTGCTCGCGGTCGGGGATGCGGTCGAGCCGCCTCCGCTCGAGCAGCCTGCAAGCAGGCCGGCGAGCGCGATCGTCGCGACCGCTGTGGCGGCGACGGTGGTGTGTTTGGACTTCACTCGATGCTCCTTCGAATCGATACGCCGCGGGGGCGTGCCTCGTATCGCCGCTTCGAAGCGGCTCACGGCAAGTTAGTTTAGACAGAATCACAAGTCAATCCGCAAAGGTGTAAGTTTCTTCGAGCGTCGACATATTCAGGGAGAGGACGCCGCAATGACTCATACCCGGCCCAACGTGATCTGGGTGATCGCTGACCAGTTCCGCGGTCAGGCTATGGGGCACCGCGGCGACCCCAACGTGTCGACGCCGAACCTCGATCGGCTGGCCTACGAAGGCACCCATTTCCCTGCGGCGACCTCGGGAACTCCGCTCTGCACGCCGGCCCGTGCTTCATTCCTGACCAGCCTCTACCCGCATGAGTCCTCAGCCCCGACGCACAACTCGCCGCTGGATCCGGACAAGCCCACGATCGCGACCGTGCTCGAGGGCGACGGGTACCGCACCTGCTGGATCGGCAAGTGGCACCTCGACGGGGGCATCGATCACGGCGAGCGGTACCGCGTCGTGCCAGCAGGCCGCCGGGGCGGCTTCCGCGACTGGTTCGGGTTCGAGATCAACAATCGCCCGTTCAACACCTGGATCAACGTCGACATCGACGGGGAGGCCACGGTGAAGCACCTGCCGGGCTTTCAGACCGACGTGCTCACGGATGTGCTCCTCGAGTGGCTGGCCGACGCCGGCGCCCACGACGATCCGTTCTTCGCGGTGCTGTCGGTCGAGCCTCCGCACAACCCCTGCGTGGCGCCGGCCGAGGACATGGCCCGCCACCGACCCGCCGACGTCGTCTTCCGCGACAACGTCCCCGACGTCGCCCGCGTGCGCGATCTCGCGGCCGTCGAGCTGGCCGGCTACTACGCGGCGATCGAGAACCTCGACGCCAACGTCGGGCGGATCCGCGACCGACTCGACGAGCTCGGCCTGCGCGAGGACACCTACATCATGGTGTTCTCAGACCACGGCGACATGGGGGGCTCCCACGGGCAGTTCCGCAAGTCGGCGCCATGGGAGGAGGCCATCCGCGTGCCGTTCATCGTGGGCGGCCCCACGCAGGAGCATCAGTGGTACGAGAAGGCGCGCGCGGACTCCGTCCTGAATCACGTCGATGTCGCGCCGACCACGCTCGGACTGTGCGGGGTCGCCGTGCCGGAGTGGATGCGCGGCTACGACTACTCCGGTCGGCTGCGCCTGCGCGGCCCGGACCCGTTGAACCTCGCGGGCGCCGGCCGAGAGGCCGAACCGCGCTCGGCGTACCTCAGCCTCCCCGTCCCCAGCGGTCACGCCGATTCGATCGACCGCCCCTACCGCGGCGTGGTGACCGTCGACGGATGGAAGTACGTCTGCCTGGAAGGGCAGCCCTGGCTCATGTTCGACTTGAACGAGGACCCCTACGAGCAGGTGAACCTCGCCTTCAACCTGGCGTTCGCCGAGAAGCGCCGGGAACTGCACGAGGAGCTGGCGGCCTGGATCGAGCGGACCGACGACCGGTTCGAGCTGCCGGTGCTGGCATGAGGGCGCGCCCCAACGTCGTCCTGATCCTGGCCGACGACCTCGGATTCTCCGATGTCGGCAGCTACGGCGGCGAGATCTCCACCCCTCAACTCGATCGACTGGCCGCGGAGGGCGCGCGGCTGACCCAGTTCTACAACACGGCGCGCTGCAGCCCATCGCGGGCGTCGCTGCTCACCGGGCTGCACCCGCACCAGACCGGCATCGGCATTCTCACCGGCTCCGATGGGGAGGTGGGCTACCCCGGAGACCTGTCGGATCGCGCCGCCACCGTCGCGGAGATCCTCCGCGACGCGGGCTATGCCACCGGGATCACCGGCAAGTGGCACCTCTCCTCCGACATCATCGAGCCGAACCACTCCTGGCCGACGCGCCGCGGCTTCGACGAGTTCTTCGGCACGCTCGCCGGCTGCGGCAGCTACTACAACCCGGGAACGCTCACCTCGGGCGAGGTCCCCGCCGACGACGCGATCGAGGACGACGAGTTCTACTACACCGACGCCATCGTGGACCGTGCTGTCGACTTCATCCACCGCCGGTCCGCCGCGCCGGACGGGTTCCTGCTCTACGTGCCGTTCACCGCACCGCACTGGCCGCTGCACGCCCCCGAGGAAGCCGTGGAGCGCTACCGCCACCGGTTCGACAGCGGGTGGGACCGGCTGCGCGCCGAGCGGCTCGAGCGGCAGCGCGAGCTCGGCATCGTCGCCGCCGACACCGTGCTCAGCCCGCGCGATCCGGGCGAGCCCGCATGGGATGCCGTCGACGATCCGGGCTGGCAGGCGCGGCGCATGGAGGTGTACGCCGCTCAGGTCGAGCTCATGGATGCCGGGATCGGCCGGATCCTCGCCGCGCTCGACGAGCAGGGCGTGGCCGACGACACGATCGTGATCTTCCTGTCCGACAACGGCGCCTCGCCGGAGGAGATCCCCCACATCCCGGACTTCCGCGATCATCTGGAGTTCTTCACCCCCACGTCTCGGGCGGGCGACGCGGTGGCGCTCGGCAACGAGCCGGCGATCATCCCCGGCCCGGAGGACACGTTCTCCAGCTACGGCCGGCCGTGGGCGAACCTGTCGAACACGCCGTTCCGGCTCTACAAGAAGTGGATCCATGAAGGCGGCATCGCGGCCCCGTTCATCGTCCGGTGGACCGCCGGCGGCGTCGCCCCCGGGTCCATCATCCGCAGCGCCCACCAGCTCACCCACGTGCTCCCCACGATCCTCGAAGCCACCGGCGTGCCGCATCCCGACACGGTCGATGGACGGCCCGTGCTGCCGCTCGAGGGGCCCAGCTTCCTCCAGGAACTCCGAGGCGGGACGTTCGATGACGACAGGCCATTGTTCTGGGAGCACTGCGGCAATGCGGCCGTCCGACGCGGCGACTGGAAGCTGGTGAGGCGCTTCCAGCTGCCGTGGGAGCTGTACGACCTCTCCAGCGATCCCGTCGAGTTGCACGACGTGGTCGGCGAGCACCGCGAACTGGCCGAAGTGCTCTACCTGCAGTGGGCTGCGTGGGCCGGCCGGGTCGGGGTGCAGCCCTTCGAACGGATCGTCGACCTGTACGAGCTCCGCGGCGCCGGAGAATCCGGCGCCGCCCGCTAGCGCCGGGGCTGCAGATCAGAAGGGATACTCGAATCATGTCGACGACCCAGAGAACGGCGATCTCGCTGTCGGAGGGTGCGAGCAAGCTGCTCGCGATCCTCCGCGACGGCATCCCCCGCACCCGTGCCGAGCTGGTCGAACGGACGGGCGCCGTTCGGTCAACGGTCGGCATGCGCATCGACGAGGCCGCAGCGCTGGGTCTGGTCGAGGAGCTGGCCGAGCCGGTCTACACGGGTGGCAGACCCACGACCCGGGTCCGCTTCGTCCCGTCGGCGCGGCTCGTCGTCGGCATCGACATCGGCGTGGAGCACACCGCCTTCGCCATCGCAGACCTGCGCGGCGAGACCGTGACGGCACGCCGCCATCAACGCGACCCCGCCGAGACCCCCGAGGCAGCGCTCGAGCGCGTGCTCGACGGCATCTACGCGGCAGCGGACTCGGAAGGACTGGACCGCGCCCTGATCGCCGGGGTCGGGATCGGCATCTCCGCACCGGTCGAGCACCGCACCGGTCGGCCGATCAAGCCCATGCTGCTTCCGGGATGGGACGGGTTCGACATGCCCCGCTGGTTCCTCGACCACGCGGGCCTCCCAGCATGGGTGGAGAAGGACGCCCACATGATGGCCGTCGGCGAGCGGAGCCTGAGCGCGGCGCCGGAGCCGAACATGCTCTTCGTGAAGGTGGCGGCAGGCATCGGCGGCGGCATCATCATCAACGGCCAGGTGTACCGGGGGACGGATGGAACTGCCGGAGTCATCGGGCACATCCCGGT
>WOYR01000241.1:0-6711 GCA_011620705.1 Microbacteriaceae bacterium
GCGCGGGCTTTCGCGGAGGGGGCGGGGGGCGGAGCAGGGCTCAGCACTCCGGGTCCTTCGACGGCACCGTGCCATTCAGGAGGTAGTCGTCGACGGCGCTGTTCACGCAGGAGTTGGACTTGTTGTAGGCCGTGTGGCCCTCACCGTGATAGGTGACGAGATGGCCGTGCTGCAACTCCTTCGCGAGGCTCTTGGCCCAGACGTAGGGGGTGGCGGGGTCGTTGGTGGTGCCCACCACGAGGATGTCGCTCGACCCCTCGGCCGAGATCGGGCCGCGCACCCGGGTGGCGGGGAACGGCCATTTCGCGCAGCTCGTCCCGCCCCACGCCATCCGCGGGCCGAAGACCGGAGCGTCCTTGCCGAGCTGGGCGGCCTGGGCGCGCATGGTCCCGATCGAGCTGTCGCTGGCATAGTCGAGGCAGTTGATCGCGACGAAGGCCTCGGTCGAGTTGGACGAGTACACGCCATTCGAGTCGCGGTCGTTGTAGCTGTCGGCCAGCAGGAACGCGGTCGTGGTGACGCCCTTGCGCACCTCCTCGAACAGCTTGTCGAGGTATGTCCAGTTGTCCTTGCTGTAGAGCGGCAGGATGATCGCCACGAACATCGTGTTCGCGCCGAGCCGGCGCCCGTCCGGGTTGCTCAGCGGGCCGGCCTGCAGCTGATCGAGCAACTGCCCGGTCTGCGTCATCGCCTCATCCACTGTGCCCGTGAACGGGCAAGCGGAACTGCCGATGCAGTTGGCGAGGTAGGCCCGGAAGGCGCTCTCGAACCCTTTGGCCTGGGTGTCGGTCACCATGAAATCGGTGGTCGCCGGGTCGAGCGCGCCGTCGAGCACCAGGCGGCCGGTCTTCTTCGGGTAGAGCTCGGCATAGCTGGCCCCGAGGAGGGTGCCGTACGAGTAGCCGAGGTAGTTGAGCCTCCTGTCTCCCAGCACGGCGCGCAGCAGGTCGAGGTCGCGGGCGGCGCTGTTGGTGTCCACGTACTGCAGCAGCGGGCCGGTGTGGTCGAGGCAGTCCTGGCCGAACCGGGCGTTCACCTGCTCGGTTCCCGCGATCCAGGAATCGGTGCCCGGGGTGCCGGGGACGATGTCGTAGTTGAAGTGGTCGAGCACGGCCGCACCGCCGCAGTCGACGGCCGTCGAACGCCCGACCCCGCGCGGGTCGAAGCCGACGATGTCGTAGCCGGCGCGCAGCGTGCTGTCGACCGCGTAGTCCAGGTTGTCGCGGATGAAGTCGTACCCGGACGCGCCCGGCCCGCCGGGGTTCACCAGCAGCGAGCCGAGCCGGGTGCCGGTGGCCGGCTTGCGGATCAGGGCGAGCTCGATGGTCGCCTGCGATGGGTCCTTCCAGTTCATCGGCGCCTTCGCCGTCGTGCACTGGAATCCGGACGAGCAGCTGCTCCACGTCAGCACCTGCGAGTAGAAGGGCCGCAGATCGGCGGCCACCTTCTCGCCGGTCGGTTTCGAGGTAGAGGCGGTCGGCGCCGGAGCCCGGAACCACGACACGCAGCCCGTGAGCAGCAGCGCCGCGACCGACACGGTGGCGAGCGCCGCGAGCAGTCGGCGCCGATGGCGCGAGGAGCCCAGCGAGGAGGGCATGCGGATCACAGCGGGTCCTTCCGGGACGGTGCGGGTACAGTCTCGGGGCTGCGCACCGCGCTCACCAGCACCGCTTCGAGGGCCAGAGCCGGAGCCACGTTGCCCTCGATGCGCACCCGGGCTTCGGCGATCGCGTCGAGCGTGGCGAGGGTGCGGGCGGGAGTCGCGAGCCGGGCGGCGGCCTCGAGTTCCGAGTAGATGGCGAGGTTCACCGGTTCCACCCCGACACCGAGCTGCAGCAGCAGGATGTCGCGGTACAGCGACAGCAGATCGACCAGGATGCGGTCGAGGCCGTCGCGCAGGCTGCGGGTCGCCCGGCGCTTCTGGTCCTCCTCGAGCGCCTTCAGCTGGGGGCGGAGCGCCGGAGGGATCGTGCCGCCCGCCTCGATGCCGAGGGAGCGCAGAGCACCCTCCCGTTCCTCGGCGTCGCGCTCCTCCGTGATCGCCTTCGCGTCGTCGCCTGCCACCTCGAGCAGTTCGGCGGCCGCGATCACCGCGCCCGAGACGCTCCGGATGCCGAGCGCCAGCTGCAGGGTCCTGGCCCGTCTCGCGCGCGCCTGCTCGTTCGTCGCCAGCCGGTGCGCCATGCCGATGTGGGACTGCGCCTCGCGCGCCGCGCGCTGCGCCTCCTGCAGGCTCACGCCGTCCCGGCGGGAGATGAGCTCGGCGACGTCGTCGACGCTCGGGACGCGCAGCCGCACGCTGCGCACGCGGGAGCGGATGGTGGGGATCAGGTCCGCCTCGGAGGGGGCGCAGAGGATCCACACGGTGCGGGGCGGCGGTTCCTCGAGGGCCTTCAGCAGCACGTTCGAGGTGCGCTCCGTCATCCGGTCGGCGTCTTCGATGACCATCACCCGGTAGCGCCCGACGCTCGGCGAGTACTGGCTGGAGGCGACGAGCTGGCGGACCTCCTCGATCGAGATGAGCACGCGATCGGTGCTGAGGACACCGAGATCCGGATGCGTCCGGGCCGCCACCAGCGCTTCTGCCGCGGCCTCCCCGCCGGGCCGGGCCAGCAGCGCGGCCGCGAAGGCGTATGCCAGGGTGGAGCGCCCGGACCCGGGCGGCCCGGTGATCAGCCAGGAATGGGTGAGCCCGTCGCCGGCCGCCGCGGCGCGCATGGTCTCGATCGCGGCGGTCTGGCCGATCAGGTCATCCCATGCCATACCGAGAACCTACTTCAGCGCGGCGGACACCCGGGACCGGATGAGCGCCGCGAGTTCGTCGACGGGGAGGCTCGCGTCGAGCACCATGAAGCGCTCCGGCTCGGCCGCTGCGAGCGCGAGGTAGGCGTCGCGCACCCGGGCGTGGAACTCGGCCGCCTCGGATTCGAGCCGGTCGTAACGGGTGCGCGATCCGTCCAAGCGGCTGCGGCCGATCCCCACTTCGAGGTCGAGCAGCACGGTGAGGTCCGGCAGCAGCCCCTCGGCCGCCCAGAGGGACAGCCTGCGGATCTCGTCGGCCTCCAGTCCGCGGCCGACGCCCTGGTAGGCGACGGAGGAGTCGAGGTAGCGGTCCTGCAGCACGATCTCGCCGCGATCGAGGGCTGGTCGCACGACCGCGGCCACGTGCTGGGCGCGGTCGGCTGCGTAGAGGAGCGCCTCGGCGCGGGGAGCAATGTGCCCGCGGTGATGGAGCACGATCTCGCGGATCGCCTCGCCCACCTCGGTGCCGCCCGGTTCGCGGGTCCGCACCACCGTGCGCCCCTGCTTGCGCAGCCACGCCTCGAGCAGCGCGGCCTGGGTCGACTTGCCCGATCCGTCGCCGCCCTCGAAGGTGAGGAACAGACCGGGATGCTGCCGCTCGATCATGGCCGGAGCCACAGCGCTTCAGCGCCTCTTCGCGGGGGCGCGCTTCGCCGGTGCGCGCTTGGACCTCGGTTTCGCAGGACCCTTGGCGCGCTTGTCGGCGAGCAGCTGCACGGCGCGTTCGAAGTCGAGGCCCTCGACATCCTCGCCCCGCGGCAGCGTCGCGTTGGTGTCGCCGTCGGTGACGTAGACGCCGAAGCGGCCGTCGCGCACCTTGATGGGCTTGCCGCTGACCGGGTCCGCCTCGAACTCCCTGAGCGAGCTGGACGGGCGGCGAGCGCCGTACTTGGGCTGCGCGAAGATCTCCAGCGCCGCTGGCAGCCCGATGTCGAAGATCTGATCCTCGGAGTCGAGCGAGCGGCTGTCCGTCCCCTTCTTCAGGTATGGGCCGTATCGGCCGTTCTGCGCGGTGATGTCCTCGCCGGTCTCCGGGTCCTGCCCGACCACGCGGGGGAGGTCGAGCAGCCGGAGGGCGGTCGCCAGGTCGATGGTCGCGGGATCCATCGTCTTGAACAGGGATGCCGTGCGCGGCTTCGGCGCGGCGGCCGTCTTCTTCTTGGGGGCGGCCTTCTTCCTGGCCGGAGCCCCCGCGGTCTGGATGACCTCACCGGTTGCGGGGTCGACGGCGTGCACCGTCTCGGCGATCGGCTCGACGGCGGCCGCCGCCTCGGCGGGGACCCCCGGCTCCGGTTCGAGCTCGGTCACGTACGGGCCGTAGCGCCCGTCCTTCGCGACGATCATCCTGCCGTTGCCCGGGTTGATCCCCAGCTCGCGGTCGGTGTTCACGGGCGCCGCGATCAGTTCGCGCGCCTTCTCGGCGGTGAGCTCGTCGGGTGCGAGATCCTCGGGGACGTTGACCCGCCGCGGGGGCAGCGCCTCGCCATCCGGGCCGATGCCGGCCGGGGCCTCGAGATAGGGGCCGTACTTGCCGATCCGCAGGGTGATATCCGGCGCGATCGGGATCGAGTTGATCGAACGGGCGTCGATGTCGCCCAGGTTGTCGATCACCTGGCGCAGGCCCCGGTGCTTGTCGCTGCCGAAGTAGAAGTCGTTCAACCAGTCGACGCGGTCGGCGGTGCCGTCGGCGATGAGGTCGAGGTCCTCCTCCATCTCCGCCGTGAAGTCGTATTCGACCAGCTCGGCGAAGTGCTCCTCGAGCAGGCGGACCACGCTGAACGCGATCCAGTTCGGCACCAGCGCGGTGCCGCGCGGCGTGACGTAGCCGCGGTCGATGATCGTGGAGATGATGCTCGCGTAGGTGGATGGGCGCCCGATGCCGAGCTCCTCGAGCGTCTTCACCAGGCTCGCCTCGGTGTAACGCGGCGGCGGGCTGGTCTCGTGGCCCTTCGCCTCGACCTCCTGCAGTGCGAGCACCTGGCCTTCGCTCAGCGGCGGCAGGCTCGCGCCGGCGCCCTCGCGCTGGTCGTCGGTGTTGCGCTCCTCGTCGTGGCCCTCCTCGTAGGCGGAGAGGAAGCCGCGGAAGGTGATGACGGTGCCGGATGCCGTGAACTCGGCGGTGCCGGCATCCGCCGTCGCGGCGGTGATCGTCACGGATGCGGTGGAGCCGCGGGCGTCGGCCATCTGCGAGGCGACCGTGCGCTTCCAGATCAGTTCGTAGAGCTTGAAGTCGTTGCCGCGCAGCACGCTCGACAGCTCGGACGGCGTCTTGAAGACGTCGCCTGCCGGGCGCACCGCCTCGTGCGCCTCCTGCGCGTTCTTCGACTTGCTGGCGTAGACGCGCGGCTTGTCGGGCACCGTCTCGGCGCCGTAGAGCGTTGCGGCCTGGCTGCGCGCCGCGTCGATCGCCTGCTGCGAGAGCGTCGAGGAGTCGGTGCGCATATAGGTGATGTGGCCGTTCTCGTAGAGCCCCTGCGCGACGCTCATCGTCTGGCGGGCCGAGAAGCGCAGCTTGCGCGCCGCCTCCTGCTGCAGGGTGGAGGTGGTGAACGGCGCAGCAGGGCGGCGGGTGTACGGCTTGGACTCGACGCTCGTCACGGTGAAGCCCGTCGAGTCGAGGCGCAATGCCGCGGCGAGGGTCTCGGCCGCGGTCTCATCGAGCGCGACCACCTGGCCGCTGCCGCTGCCGTTCAGCATGCCGTGGTCGTCGAAGTCGCGGCCGGATGCCACCCGCCTGCCGTCGAGGCGGGCGAGCCTCGCGTCGAAAGCGCTGGCGCCGGCCTCGGGGGCGAGCGCGGCGCTCAGATCCCAGTACGACGCGGAGACGAAGGCGAGCCGCTCCCGCTCGCGGTCGACGACCAGGCGGGTCGCCGCGGACTGCACGCGCCCGGCCGAGAGACCCGGCCCGACCTTGCGCCAGAGCACCGGCGAGACCTCGAAGCCGTAGAGGCGGTCCAGGATGCGGCGGGTCTCCTGCGCGTCGACGAGATCGGTGTCGAGCTCGCGGAAGTTCTCCTGCGCGCGCTGGATCGCCTCGGGCGTGATCTCGTGGAAGACCATCCGCTTCACCGGGATCTTCGGCTTCAGCACCTCGAGCAGATGCCAGGCGATGGCCTCGCCTTCGCGGTCCTCATCCGTTGCGAGGTAGAGCTCGTCGGCGTCCTTGAGCGCCCGCTTCAGTTCTGCGACCGTCTTCTTCTTCTCATCGCTGACGGCGTAGTAAGGAGTGAAGCCGTTGTCGACGTCGACCGAGAACTTGCCGATCGAGCCCTTCTTGAGCTCCGGCGGCAGATTCTTCGGCTCGATGAGGTCCCGGATGTGCCCGACCGAGGCCTGCACCTCGTAGCCATCGCCGAGGTACTGCGCAATGGTCTTGGCCTTCGCCGGCGACTCGACGATCACCAGCTTCTTGGTCCCGGGCACTTCTCCCCTTCCGTCCGAGGCACACCATACACAGTCCCGCACGGAGTGCGCTCGGACCGCCGCACCGCGTCCGCTCCGGGCCGCTCGATCTTCGGATGCCCGAAAATGCGGGCTCCGAGAGCCCGGGTGGGGCGTTTCGCGTCCAGCTCATCGTGGCGGACCAGCGCGCGCACCCGCCGTGATGGGGATGCCCGCGAACGATCCCGAGACCCGCACCGCGACCACCAGGCCGTCCGCCCGGCACTGCGCGAGCCGCGTCCCGTTGCCGCGCGCCACCGCCGACGCGAGCTCGCACGGCGCACCGCCGACCGCCCCGGATGCCGCATCGGCGGCGGCGAGCGCCGCCAGCCCGGCCGCGCCGATCACGTGCTGCCGCGCGCTGAGCGCGGCGCCGAGCGAGACCCCGGCGAGCCCCAGCACGACGACCGCCGCCACCAGGGCGATGGCGAGCACCGCGCCGGAGCCGCGGTCGCCCGCGGAGGCGGG
>WOYR01000241.1:6811-10119 GCA_011620705.1 Microbacteriaceae bacterium
CACCAGGGCGATGGCGAGCACCGCGCCGGAGCCGCGGTCGCCCGCGGAGGCGGGGATGCGGCGCGGGGCGCGGCCGGGCCGGGCGGGGGCGCGGCGCGCGCGGGTCACGCCTCGGCCTGCGCGCAACTCGAGGCCGAGACGGTGAGCCCGAGCAGGGCGGCCGGGCCTCCGGCCGATGCGACGAGGTGCGCGCAGACCAGGGCTCCGGAACGCGAAGAGCTCCAGCGCGCTCCGGGGACCTGCCGTGCCAGTCGTGCCACGAGAGCAGGCGAGGAGTCGCCGCGGCCGAGGGAGCGCGCGGCGTCGGCCGCGGCATCCTGCAGCCGGAGCTGCAGAACGCCCAGCTGCACGCCGCCGAGAACCATCGCGAGCACGAGCACCACCGCGGGCAGCGCGATCGCGAACTCGGCGACCGCGCTGCCGCGATCGCCGGCGAGCCGACCGGCGCCGGGCATCCCCACCTCGTCCTACCCGGCGACGGTGAGGGCACGATGCACCAGATCGGTCAGGATGCCCTGCACCTCGCCCGAGCGCAGGATCGCCACCAGCAGGCCGGCGAATCCGACCGCCGCCATGATCGTGATCGCGTACTCCGCGGTCGCCGCGCCCTCGTCGTCGCGCACGCGGCGCAGCAGCGCAGCTCCCGCTCCCAGCGCGCCCTTTCGCCGCCCGATCAGCCGTCGTTGCATTCGAGCCTCTCTTCTCTTCTCCCGCCAGGCAGCGGGCTCGGGGCACGAACATGACCAGTGTGCCGCGCGGCGACGGCCGGCCCACGCCGGTGCGCGAACACGGTTCAGAGCGCGACGCGGCCGTCCCTGTGGACGAGCGGTGCCGGCACGCGCGGCCCGGCACGCGCGGCCCGGCTCGCGCGATCCGGCACGCGCGACCCGGCCCTCACGCCAGCTGCGCCGCGGTCGACGACACGATGCTCAGGATCACCGGCGCCACCCCCAGCGCCACGAACGCGGGCAGGACGCACAGGCCGAGCGGCAGCAGCAGGCGGGTGCCCAGCTCCACGGCGCGCCGCTGCGCCTCGGCTCGTGCGACCCGCCGGCGCTCCTCGGCTTCCGCGTGCAGCAGTGCCGCCGCCGGAACGCCGGCCCCCCGCGCGAAGGAGAGCACCGCATCCGCCTCATCACCCAGGGGCGGGATGCCCGACTCGGCCAGCGCGCGCTCGACCAGCGCCCGGGCGCGGTCGAGCGATGCCCCGCCCGACACCCCGATCGCGAGCAGTTCGAGCCCGAGCCCGGGGGCGGCGTCGAGGGTGCGCGCCGCGCGGATCAGCCGGCGATTCCAGCGGATGCCGCCGAGCACCAGCAGCCCGCCGGCCGCGAGGCACCCCCACCCGGCGGGGGTCGTCGCGAGGATCCGCAGCGCGTCGAAGCCCAGCAGCACGCCGAGCAGCAGCCCGACCGCCGGCAGCGCGAGCACGATGCGCCCGGTCGCGATCGGACCGGCGAGCGCCACCTCCACCTCCCTCTCGCCCTGCGCCAGCGCGCGCAGCACCTCCGCGAGACGGCGAAGTGTCGGCGCGAGCGGCGACCCGGACTCGGTGGCGACCGTCCATGCCGCGGCGAGCGCGGCCCAGGCCTGACGCTCGCCGGGCGGGGCAAGTGCCCGGGCGGCGAGCAGCTGCTCTGCGAGCTCGCCCCCGACGGCGCCGCGCTCGGCGATCGCCGCCGCGACCGAGTCGGCCACGGGCGATCCGGTGCCGGATGCCGCGTGCCGCCAGGCGGAAAGCGGCGCGACCCCGGCATCCAGCAGCACCGCCAGGCGCTGCACAACGACGGCCGCCGCCGCGAAAGCCGGGTCCTGCCGGCTCACGTCGCCACCGCAGTCGTCGCCACCGCAGTCCCCGCCACCGCAGTCCCCGCCACCGCCGGATTCGCTACCGCGGTCCCCGCCGCCACAGCCAGCCGCCCGCGGCGATCCAGCTCGAGCCGCCCCAGCGCTGCCAGCCGGCGGCCGGACGCCGTGCGCTCAACATGCAGCACCGCGTCGAAGGCGCTGACGGCCTGCCGGGCGAGCGCATCCGCCGACAACCCCGCGAGCGCGCCGAGAGCCTCCAGGCGCGCCGGCACATCGGCGAGCGAGTTGGCGTGCAGCGTGCCGGCACCGCCGTCGTGCCCGGTGTTCAGCGCCGCGAGCAGCTCGCGGACCTCGGCGCCCCGGCACTCCCCCACCACGAGCCGGTCGGGGCGCATGCGAAGCGCCTCGCGCACCAGGCGGTCCAGCCCGATCGCCCCGGCGCCTTCCAGGTTCGCCTGCCGCGCCTCGAGGCTGACGACGTGCGGATGCGCGATCCGCAGCTCGGCGACATCCTCGAGCACCACGATCCGTTCCCCGGGCGGCGCGGTGGCCAGGAGCGCGCCGAGCAGCGTCGTCTTGCCGCTGCCTCCTGCACCGGTGATGAGCAGGTTGGCCCGTCGGGCGACCAGTTCGCGCACCCCGTCGGCCGGCACGAGCGAGAAGAAGGAGTCAGCGAGGAGGTCGTCGAAGGAGATCGGCCGTTCCCGTTGCAGCCGGATCGAGATCGCGGCCCCGCCCGAGGCGAGCGGCGGCAGCACGACATGCACCCGCACGCCGTCGCCGAGCCGGACATCCATCGCGGGGGTGGTCTCGTCGACGTGGCGGCCGCCGAGCGCGATCAGCCGCATCGCCAGATCGCGCGCCTCGTCCTGCGGGATCCGGATGCCCTCGGCCCGCAGCGCGCCGCCGCCCCGGTCGCTCCACACGGTGCCATCCGGGTTGACGAAGACGTCGCTCACCCCCGGCTCGGACACCGCACCGCCGAGCACCCCGAACACCGCGGCCCGCTCGGCGCCGCCGCCCCACGCGGCCTGGCCCGCCCCGCGGGCGACGAAGGCGCCTGGCGAACTCACCCCGCCATGCTCGCCCGTCCCGCCGGAGAGCGCCGCGCGGCCGTCGAATACGTGGCGGACAGCACGCCGGACGGAGGTGGGGAGGAGGGGCGGGGAACGGCCCGAAAAAACGGCCCGAGAACAAGAAGGGGCGGCGCCCATTGGGGGGAACGGGCGCCGCCACAGCAACGCCGGATTGGGGGGAATCGGGGGCGTCGCAAGCCGAGACTGCGCTCGGATTGTCCCGAGTGTACTCCAAAAGGAGGACACCGCAATGTGGCGGGCTAGGATCGTGGATGGCCTCCGCGTCGGTGGCCCCGGCAGCGCCGCCAGGCCGGTCCGATTCGAGGGAAATCTCGCGATGAGTTCGATCGACAACCTCCTCCACGAGGAACGCCGCTTCCCGCCGACGCCGGAGTTCGCGGCATCCGCGGTCGCCACGCCGGG
>WOYR01000182.1 GCA_011620705.1 Microbacteriaceae bacterium
CTGCTTTGCAAGCAGGAGGTCAGGGGTTCGATTCCCCTAGGCTCCACTCTCTCGGAATGGGGGCTCGGGCGTCGCCGGTTGTCCGGTTTCTGAGTCCCGCCGAGTCCACTCCCCGTAGTCTGGCGGCATGGCTCCCTCCGCAGACCTGTACCGCGATGCCCTGAACCGAGCCGAAGGGCACGTGCTCGACTGGCTCGATTCGGTCGATTCGCGCCACGTCGGACCGATCACCACGGTCGAGCAGCTGACCGACGCATTCGGAGGCCCCCTGAACGACGAACCACGCGATCCGGGTGCCGTCGTCGACGAGCTCGCCCGGCTCGCCGAGCCCGGGCTCATGGCGATGCCCTCCGGGAAGTTCTTCGGCTGGGTGATCGGCGGGACGCTTCCGGCAGCGTTGGGCGCGGACTGGATGGTGAGCGGGTGGGACCAGAACGCCGCCATGCGGCTCGCGACTCCGGCCACGGCGGCCGCGGAGGAGGCGGCAGGGCGGTGGCTGCTCGAGCTGCTGCGGCTGCCGGCGGCATCCGCTGTCGGATTTGCGACCGGCGGCACGACCGCGAACTTCGTCGGCCTCGCCGCGGGGCGCCAGTTCGTGCTCGAGCAGGCCGGCTGGGATCTGGAGGCCGAGGGGATGAGCGGCGCCCCGAAGGTCACGGTGCTGGTCGGCGAGGAACGTCACACCTCGGTCGACATGGCCCTGCGCTATCTCGGGCTCGGCCGAGGGCAGAACGTCGCCGCCGACGAGCAGGGCCGCATCCTGCCGGACGCGCTCGCGGAGGCGCTCGCGGCCGTCGACGGCCCGGTGATCGTCGCGCTCCAGGCGGGCAACCTGCACTCCGGCGCTTTCGACCCGATGCGCGAGTGCATCGAGTTGGCGCACGCCAGCGGCGCGTGGGTGCACGTCGACGGGGCGTTCGGACTCTGGGCAGCAGTGAGCGAGGAGTGGCAGGACGCCACCGACGGCCTGGAGCTCGCAGACTCCTGGGCGACCGACGCGCACAAGACGCTCAACGTCCCCTACGACTGCGGGGTGGCGATCGTGTCGCGTCCGGAGGTGCTCGAGAGGGTCTTCGGCGCCCGCCCCGCCTATCTGATCCAGGCGGATGACGGCCCGAGCGACCCTTTCGCGCGCGTCCCGGAGTTCTCGCGACGAGCCCGTGGCGTGCCGGTCTGGGCCGCACTGCGCCAACTCGGACGGCGCGGTGCGATCGAGTTGGTCGAACGCCTCGCCGCGAACGCGCGCGCCCTCGCCGCGGGCATCGCCGAACTGCCTGGCGCCGAGGTGCTCAACGAGGTGGTGTTCACGCAGGTGTCGCTGGCCTTCGGCTCCGAGGAGCGGACGAGGGCGATCACGCAGCGGCTGATCGCCGACGGCGCGGTCTGGATGTCGGGGTCCAACTGGCGCGGCCGCGACATCCTGCGCATCTCGGTCAGCAATTGGTCGACGGACTCCGGCGATGTGGCCGCCGCGATCGAGGCAGTGGCGAAGGCGATCCAGGCGGTGGATTCCGGCGGAGACTGACCGAGCGGACTAGAACTTCCGCAGGAAAGGCCAGGGGGATCGCATCCGGATCAGCAGCAGCAGCGGCACCAGGATGTACGGACCGTTGTAGAGCAGGAACACCACCGGGTTCGGGGTGCGCTGTTCTGCGGGCCCGAAGAACTCGACGCCCATGACCGGGATGAGGGTCAGCGAGATGATCATCGTCGCGTAGATCACCGAGGGGAGCTGGATGCGGTTCCAGCCTTTCACCATCGAGATGATCAGGGCGATGTAGAAGATCGGGTACACGAAGGCGGAGGTCCCGCTGATGAACCGCAGCCAGACCGGGTGCGACTGGTACAGCGGGTCGTACTGGGATGAGTAGGTGTAGTTGAGCTGCACCAGGATGTTCGGCGACCCCGCCACCTGGTCCAGGCCGAGGCCCTCGACCGAGTCGCTGATGATGGAGGTGACGATGAAGACGCTGAAGATGGCGATGAAGAAGATGTCGACCGGTCGCTGACGAAGGGGGAGCGGCACCGGCTTCGCAGCGGGCGTGCCGAGCGCTGGACTACTCGCCGTCATCGCTGTCGAGGCCCGGGTCGCCCAGATCCTCGATCCAGAGCTCGTCGTCTTCGCGGAGCGTCTGCCACGCGGCGTACGCCACGCTGAGGGCGGCCACGGCGCCGAGTCCGATCAGGATGTAGCGGCCAGGGCCCGCCGACTTCTTCGGCGGTGCGACGGGCGTGCGGCCGCGCAGGCTCGACGCAGTGGCGCCGGCCTGCCTCATGACCCGGCGCAGCCGCGGGTCCTTGGCGACGTCGAGCAGGGCGAGCGCGGAGCCGATGGCTCCCGTGAGGTTCGACATCGCGGGACGGACCCGGTCGTCGTAGGCGTTGCGCACCCGGGGTCCGACCTCTTCGCGGGCGTAGTTCGAGGCCTGGTGGCGCGCATCCCTCAGAACGGCGCTGGCCTGCTCGATCGTCTTGCGCTGCTCATCCCACAACTCCTCCGCGGAGCGCTTGAGCCGGTTCAGTTCTCTCTGACGCTTGCGTGACATTGCCATGTCGACCTCCGTCGTGGGGTGTCCCGTGAACACGACCATCTTGTCACGGCGGCCTGCGTGCACGGAGGCCGGGCTGCTGGGCGGTGGCTGGGAGCGCGGTCGGAGCCCGCATGACAGAATGACGGGATGCCTCTTCACACCGCGGTCGCGACCATCCACACCAACCACGGCGACATCCGGATCAATCTGTTCGGGAATCACGCGCCGCTCACCGTCGAGAACTTCATCGGGCTGGCAACAGGCGGCAAGGAGTGGACGAACCCGAAGAGCGGGCAGAAGAGCACGGACCCGCTGTACAACGGGGTGATCTTCCACCGCATCATCAAGGACTTCATGCTGCAGGGCGGCGATCCGCTCGGCCAGGGCACCGGCGGCCCCGGCTACACCTTCAAGGACGAGATCCACCCGGAGCTCACCTTCGCCGAGCCCTATGTGCTCGCCATGGCGAACGCCGGCCCCGGCACCAACGGCTCGCAATTCTTCATCACGACCGTCCCGACCCCCTGGTTGCAGACCAAGCACACCATCTTCGGCGAGGTGGCCGACGACGCCTCCAAGAAAGTCGTGGACGACATCGAGGCCGTCCCGACGGATCGCGGCGACAAGCCGCTCGAGCCGGTCGTGATCTCGGGCATCGACGTCGTCGAGGTCTAGGTGAGCTCCGCCGCGGGGGCCGGGCTCGATCCCTCGGTCTGCTACCGGCATCCCGATCGCAGCAGCTGGACCCTCTGCGAACGCTGCGGTCGCACGATCTGCCCGGAGTGCCAGATCCTGACGCCGTCGGGGGTGCGCTGCCCCGAGTGCGTGCGCGAGCTGGGCGGCTCGGTGCAATGGGCGCCCGCGGGAGGATCGCGCACCTCGGCCGCTCAGACGAAGAAGCGCAGGGCGACCCGGGCGCGCGTCATCGCCGATCGGCCGCGCTGGCAGCAGGTCATGTCGAGCATCCTGCGGCCCGGCGACGCGAGTCCGGTTGCGAGCTGGTTGATCGTCGGGGTGTCGATCGTCATCTGGATCGCCGGGTTCTTCACCTCGATCCCTGCCCGGTTCCTGGTCGCGAGCCCTCAAGCGCCCTGGCAGGTCTGGGGTTTCGCTACGGCGCCCTTCGTCGGGACAGGCATCCTGAGCTTCATCCTGAGCATGGTGTTCTTCCTGCTGATCGCGCCGACCTCGGAGCGAGAACTCGGGCGCCGCAAGTTCCTGATCATCTTCTTCGCGGCCGCGATCGCCGGCAACGCCCTCGCGGTCATCGCAGGAATCACCGGGTTCGGGCTCTACGGCGCGCTGTACGGCCTCATCGGGTCGACGCTGATCTCGATCTGGAACTCGCCCGCCGCCCGCACCCAGTTCCTGATCATGTTCGGAATCTACCTGCTGATCACGGTCGTGCTCAGTCCGGCCCTGCTGTTCGAGGTGATCGGCGGGATCATCGGGGGTGCGGGATCGGCGTACCTCCTGCATCGCTTCGAGGACACCCCGCGCTTCACCCGCCGCGCATACCTCATCATCGCGGGCGGGCTCGCCGTCCTGGTCGTCGTCGCCGTCGTCCGCAGTCTCCTCGGGCTCGGATGAGCATCCCCGCGCCTCAGGCCGAGATCGACTCGGAGTACTGCTACCGGCATCCGGATCGGCAGAGCTTCATCCACTGCCAGCGCTGCGGCCGCACGATCTGCCCCCAGTGCCAGACGCAGGCGGCGGTCGGCGTCCAGTGCCCGGAGTGCGTCCGGGATGGCAGGCAGCAGCTCGCGGCATCGCGCCCGGGCCTGCTCGCCCGCCTCATCGGCACCGGGAGCACCCCGGTCGTCAGCTATGTGCTCATCGGACTGTGCGTCGTGATCTACCTCGCCCAGTGGCTGAGCGGCGGCGCACTGACGAACGCCTGGCTTCTCGACCCCCGGCTCATCGCCTCGCAGCCGTGGCGCCTGATCACCTCGGCGTTCCTGCATTCGACCGGGTTCATCCCGCACCTGCTGTTCAACATGTACGCCCTGTTCATCTTCGGCCCGGCGCTGGAACGGTTCCTGGGGCGGGCCCGCTACCTCGCGCTGTATCTGGTCGGCGCTCTCGGCGGGAGTCTCGGGGTCGTGCTGCTGTATCAGCTCGCGATCGCGACCCAGAACGGCTCGTCGAGGTGGCTGGGCGGCTTTCTCGCGTGGGGGCCGACTCTCGGGGCCTCCGGCGCCATCTTCGCGCTGATGGGTGCGCTGCTCGTGCTGCGCAAGGCGATGGGGCTGCGGTTGACCCAGATCCTGATCGTGGTCGTGGTGAACGTGGCGTTCGGGTTCATCGCGCCGGGAATCGCCTGGCAGGCGCATCTGGGCGGACTCGGAATCGGTGCGGCGATCGCCGGGGTCTACCTCGCGAGCCGGCGCCCCGAGCAGAAGGCGCGGCAGGTCCTGGGGGTCGCCGGGATCACGGCCGCGCTCGTGGCCGTCCTGCTGCTGTGCGTGCTCAGTTCGCCCGGCTACTACTTCTGAAGAAGGGGCTCGCGCGACGATTCCACAGGCTCATCCACAGTGTGGATGAATCACAACCGTGTAGTTCAGGCCTCGGAGTGACGGGCCCTCAACGCCAGCGGGTGGTCATCAGGAAGCCGATGAACATGATCCCGAATCCGATCAGGATGTTCCAGCTGCCGAGGGTGGGGATCGGCCACGAGGTCTGGCTCAGGTAGAAGACGATGATCCACACCAGGCCGAGCAGCATGAAGCCGAACATCACGGGCTTGTACCACACCGGGTTCGGTGCGCGCTCGCCGCTCCGCGGCTCGGCGGCAGCCTGCTTGGGACGTGCGTTCGGACGGGCCATGCAGGAATACTAACGGACGGATCGTGGAGCAGCCTGGTCGGGCATGCTCTCAGGGCGGTGCATCGGTCCACGATCTAGGATCATGCATATGACGGAGCCTGCGCTGGACACCCGGGCGGCACCGCGTCGTCGCGTTTCGGTGGTCGGCGTGCTCGGCGAGGTGCTGATCACCGCCGGAGTGCTCGTGCTGCTGTTCCTCGGCTGGCAGCAATGGCTGAACGACATCATCGTCGGCGATCAACTGCACGGGCAGTCGGTGCACCAGTCCGCGACCTGGAACAAGGCGGAGGGCCCCGCCAAGCCGACGGACCCCGCTGCACCCCCCGTGATGTCCGCCACCATCGCGAACGCGCAGCGCTTCGCACTCCTGATCGTCCCGCGTTTCGGCGCCGACTACTACCGCCCGATCGCGCAGGGCATCGGGGTGGCGGACGTTCTCAACAAGGGCGAACTCGGCCACTATCCGACCACCCAGATGCCGGGCGCGGTCGGCAACTTCGCGATCGCATCGCACCGCAAGGCCTACGGCGGCAACCTCGAGCACATCAACGATCTAAAGGTCGGCGATCACATCTTCGTCGAGACCCCTGATGGCTGGTACCAGTACTCCTTCCGCAATCTGCAGTACGTGAAGCCGACCGGGATCGGCGTTCTCGACCCGGTTCCCGAGCAGGCCGGTGTGCAGCCCAGCGACCGGATGATCACGCTGACCAGTTGCAACCCCTTCTTCTCGACGGCCGAGCGCATCATCGCCTACGGCAGCTTCGACAAGTTCTTCCCCCGCGGGGACGGACCGCCCGCGGAGATCGCCGCAACCGTGAACGGGAAGGCCTGATGTACGCGGCGCTCTGGCGCGTGCTCCCCGGGCCATGGTGGATCCGGCTGATCATCGTGCTCGTGCTGCTCGCGGCCGTGCTCACCGCACTCGTGCTCTGGGTGTTCCCCTGGGTCGACCAGTTCGTCGCGCCGACCGACTCGACGGTGGGCCCGGGCCAGTGAGCGTCATCCGATGACCCGGGTGCTCGTCGTCGACAACTACGACAGTTTCGTCTACACCTTGAACGCCTACCTTCAGCAACTGGGCGCCGAGACCGAGGTCGTGCGCAATGACGCGATCGGGATCGCGGAGGTGCCGGCGCGGATCGCCGAGTACGACGCGGTGCTGCTCTCGCCCGGCCCCGGGACCCCGTCCTCTGCGGGAATCTCCATTCCGATCGTGCATGCCGCGCTCGCCGCCGGCTCGCCGCTGCTGGGCGTGTGCCTCGGCCACCAGGCGATCGCCGAGGCACTCGGGGCGACGGTCGCCCATGCCGATGAGCTCATGCACGGCAAGACCTCGCTGATCCGGCACGACGAGAGCGACTTCTACGCCGGGGTGCCTCAGCCGTTCCGGGCGACCCGGTACCACTCGCTCGCGGTCGTCGATGGCACGGTTCCGGATGCTCTGGAGGTGACGTCGCGCACGGAAGGAGGCGTCATCATGGGTCTGCGCCATCGGGAGGCGCCGTTGCTCGGGGTGCAGTTCCACCCCGAATCGGTGCTCACCGAAGGGGGCTACCGGATGCTGGGCAATTGGCTGGCGACGGCCGGGCTGCCCGAAGCAGTCGACCGCGCGAAGGGCCTGAGCCCCCGCGTCGCGTAGCGGCGCACACCGCCTCCGCGGGCATCCCGTTGCGGGGACTCTCCGGCTCGCTAGGGCCCGTTGCAGTAGCTCAGCGTGACCGCGGACTTCTGCGGCACGTCGCCCGGCCCCGGCGACTGCGAGGTGATGGTCTGCCCCGAGCACGCGGTGGTCGGCTTCAGGGTCACCTGCAATCCGTATGCCGGGCCGGAGAGCAGATCGCGCGCCGCGGCGGCCGCCTGCCCGCGAACATCGGGCAGCTGCACATTGCCGTTCGAGACGACGAGGTCGACGGTGGCGCCTTTGGTGAGCTGGACGTTGCCGGCGTTCGGCGTCGTCGACCCCGGGACGAGCACGCCGATCACCTGGCCGGCAGGCACGTTGGGCGAGTAGTCGGTGGTCGTCGACCCGTAGACGAGACCGGCCGCGGCGATGGCCGCCTGCGCGTCCGGCTCCGGCTTGTAGGCCTGGCCGGGAAGCGTGACCTGCATCGGTCCGGTCGAGACCGTGACCTGCACGTTGTAGCCGGGGGTGACCCGAGTGCCCGCGGCGGGATCCGTCGAGATGATCTGCTCGGCCGGGACCGTGTCGCTCGACTCGTCGACGCGGGTCACCTTGAGGTGGGCATCCAGCAGCTTCTGGCCGCCGTCCCTGTACGACTGCCCGGCGACCTTGGGGATCTCGACGGCGGCGTTCGCCCCGACCAGCGGCTCAGGTGCCAGCGTGAACACCCAGACCAGCACTGCCACGACGATCACGGCCATGACGGAGATCCCGCCCCAGATCCAGGCGACGGGCGGGCGGTTCTGCGTGCGCGGGACGCGTTCGCTGTCGTCGGCGAGCCTGCGCAGGGTCGCCTCCGACGCCGCCGTCGAACCGGGATTGACCCCGAACAGCGCCGCATTGAAGTCGTCGCTCACCGGAGCCCTGTCCGGCACCTTGCCGGTCATGGCGACATCGAGGTCCGCCTTGAAGTCGGCGGCGGTCTGGAATCGTTCCCCGCGGTCCTTGGCGAGGGCGTGCATCACCACCGCGTTGAGCGCGGGTGAGACGGCGGGGTTCACGGCGCTCGGCGGCACGGGCGCCTCGCTGATGTGCTGATACGCGACCGCCACTGCGCTGTCGCCGCGGAACGGCGGCCGCCCAGTGAGCATCTCGTAGAGGACGACGCCGGTGGAATAGAGGTCGGTCCGGGCGTCGACGCCCTCGCCGCGCGCCTGCTCGGGCGAGAAGTACTGGGCGGTGCCCAGGATGGCGCTGGTCTGCGCGATCGTCGCCGAGGAGTCGGAGATGGCCCGTGCGATGCCGAAGTCCATCACCTTGACCTGGCCGGAGGTGGTGATCATCACGTTGCCGGGCTTGATGTCGCGGTGCACCACGCCCGCTCGGTGCGAGTACTCGAGTGCGGTCAGGATGCCGTCGGTGATCCGCACGGCCTCGGCCGGGTCGAGCGGGCCGCCGGCGATCAGGTCCTTCAGGAGCGTGCCCTCCACCTGCTCCATGACGATGAACGGAACCTGCACCTCGGCCCCGCCCGGCTCGCGCACGGTCTCCTCCCCTGCGTCGAAGACGCGGACGATGGTGGGGTGCGCCATCCGCGCGGCGGCCTGGGCCTCCTGGCGGAAGCGGGTGCGGAACGCCGGGTCGTTGGCGAGGGACGGCTTGAGGAGTTTGACGGCGACCTTGCGGTTCAGCCGGGCATCCAGTCCGGCGTGGACGTCGGCCATGCCGCCCCGGCCGAGCAGTTCACCGATCTGATAGCGACCGGCGAGCAGTCGGATGCCCGGCGTATCCCCGTCCGTCACTGTGCTCTCATCCCGTTCGTCCTCAAACCGTTGTCAGTGTATCCGCAGCCATCTTGACGGCCGCCGCGCCCTGGTGCGGTGCGGAGGGGATCGTCAGGAGACGGTGACGGTCCTGGCGCCCGATGTCTTGGAGTTGAAGGAGCTGGAGCCGCTGCCGCAGATTGCCGTGAGCGTGATGCCGGCCGTTCCCGATGCGGTCGGCGTGATGGTCACGGAGGTCGCGCTCGCCGGAAGCGGATTGTTCAGCCCCGTGACGGTCACCCCGGAGACGGCAAGGGTGTAGCCGCTGAGGACCAGATCGGTCGGGCATCCGGTGTAGGCGTTCCACGTCACCTGCACGGGATCTCCGACGTTCGCCGTCGACGGGGCCGTCGGGGTCGCGGGCGCGTCGGCGCCCGGGTAGTTGGTGTAGACGTTGACCGTGATCGTCGTGCCGATCTTCTGATTGCCGTAGGGCGTGATCCCGTAGACGATGTCGTTCTTGGTGGGGCTATCGGCAACCGTGCCGTATTGCGGACTGACGCCGTACCCCTGATCAGTCAGGGCCTGCGAGACCTGCTCGAGCGTCTTGCCCTTGTAGTCCTCCGGGTTCAGCACGTGGGATGTCGCACTGGGCGACGGCGTCTGGCTCGGCGTCTGCCGGGCCGTGGAGGGGGTGGCCGAGCCGCTCGGGGTGTCGCCGCCGCTGCCGCTCGGCTTGACCAGAAGCACGATGATGATGGCGATCAGGGCGACCGCGAGCAGCGCGACGATGGCGATGAGCGGCCAGGTCCACGGGCTGCGACGGTGCGGCTCCGGCTCCTCCCCGGCGGGCGGGAGTCCGCCCGTGCCCGATCCGCCGCCCGCCGCGGGAAGCACCCGCGTGGCCTGGGTGCCGATCGGTGCGGTGTAGCCGGCGAAGGCGTCCTCACCGCCGATCCCCGGGACGGCGGCGACGGCACCCGCGATGTCTCCGCGCCGCAAGGCCTGCGCGGCGCGCGCGAGGTGCGCAGCCGAGGCCGGCCGGTCCTCCGGGCGCTTGGCGATGCAGGAGTACACCAGGTTGCGCAACGGCTCGGCGACGGTGACCGGCAGCTCAGGCGGTGCCTCGTTGATCTGCGCCATCGCGATCGCGACCTGCGACTCGCCGGTGAACGGCCTGCGGCCGGCGAGGGCCTCGTAGGCCACGATCCCCAGAGAGTAGATGTCGGTGGTCGGCGATGCCGGATGCCCGCTCGCCTGCTCGGGCGACAGGTACTGCACCGTGCCCATCACCTGGCCGGTAGCGGTGAGCGGTACCTGGTCGGCGATGCGGGCGATGCCGAAGT
>WOYR01000227.1:0-4133 GCA_011620705.1 Microbacteriaceae bacterium
TCGCCGCCGCGGTACACCTTCATCGCGGGGATGGAGGTGATGCCGTACTTCATCGCCGTCTCGGGGTTGTCGTCGACGTTCAGCTTGACGATCGACAGCTTGTCGGAGTGCTCGGAGGCGATCTGGTCGAGGATCGGTCCCACCGCGCGACAGGGCCCGCACCATTCCGCCCAGAAGTCGACCATGATCGTCTTCTTCGAGTCGAGCACCTCGCTCTGGAACGTGGCGTCGGTCACATCCTTCGCTGCTGACATCTCTTCCTTCTTCCCTTGGGTCTGACTACGCAACCACGGCGGCGGTCGCGGGATTCCCGGCCTCGGCCCGGGCGAGCAACTCGGGAGAGAGCTCGGCGAGGTACTTCTCGGCGTCGAGCGCGGCGACCACGCCCGAACCGGCGGCCGTTGCGGCCTGCTTGTATGCGGGGTCGATGACGTCGCCAGCGGCGAAGACGCCTGCGAGGTTGGTGCGGGAACTGCGGCCGTCGACCCTGATCGTGCCCTCCGGGGTCAGCTCGAGCTGACCCTGGACCAGGTGCGTGCGGGGATCGGCGCCGATGGCCACGAACATCCCCGAGACGTCGAGAGTCTTCTCCTCGCCGGTTTCGGTGTCGAGCAGTCCGATGCCGGTCACCTTCTCGTCGCCGTAGACGTGCGCGACCTCCTTGTTCCAGATGAAATCGATCTTGGGATCGGCGAAGGCGCGGTCCTGCAGTGCGGCAGAAGCGCGCAGCTTGTCGCGGCGGTGCACCAGGTAGACCTTGTCGGCGAAGCGGGTGAGGAACGTGGCCTCTTCGAGGGCGGAGTCGCCGCCGCCGATCACGGCGACGTGCTTCTGCTTGAAGAAGGCCCCGTCGCAGGTGGCGCACCAGGAGACGCCGTAGCCGGAGAGTCGGGTCTCATCGTCCAGGCCCAGCTTCCGGTAGGCGGAACCTGTCGCGTAGATGACCGTGAGGGCCTCATGCACCTCGCCGTTGCCGAGCGTGACGCGCTTGACCGCGCCGTCGAGTTCGAGCTTCGTGACGTCGTCGTAGACGATCTCGGCGCCGAACCTCTCGGCCTGCTCCTGCATCTTGACCATCAGGTCGGGGCCCATGATCCCGTCAGGGAAGCCGGGGAAGTTCTCCACCTCCGTGGTCTTCATCAGCTCCCCGCCGAAGTCGACCGAGCTGGCGATCACGAGCGGGGCGAGATTGGCGCGCGCAGCGTAGATGGCTGCTGTGTATCCGGCCGGTCCCGATCCCACGATGATGACTTGACGCATGCCGTCAGCACTCCTTCAGATAGCCGGACAGGCTGTGCAACAAAGTCTAGGCGGCGCCCATTCCCGCTCATGAGCGCCTCAGGAGCGCCCTCAGCGGGCCGGCGAGTTGGCGCAACTCGGGCACGCGGGCCAGCCAGAGAACGCCCAGGTAGACGAGCCCCGTCGCCCCGCCGACCACCACCACGGAGACCAGTTCCGCGAACCTGTTCGCGAAGGCGAAGCCGGTCGTTGGCAAGCCGATCAGTCCGAGGCCGCCGAGAGCCCAGAGCACCAGGACTCCGACGATCGCGGCCGGCACCGCAGCCAGCGCATAGACGCCGACGCGTCCCAGCACCCTCCGGCCATCTATGCCGCCCAGGCGGCGGCGCAGCAGCATGGCGGTCACGAGTGCCTGGATGGTGCCCGCCAAAGAGGTGACGATCGCGATGCCCGCTGCGATGGCCCCTGGTGGCAGCAGCAGCGCCGTCAGCGCGCCCGCCACGAACAATCCGGACTGCAGCAGTTGCACGAAGAACGGCGTGCGAGTGTCACCGAGGGCGTAGAAGGTGCGCTGCAACAGGAACTGCGCGCTGAACGGGACCAGGCCGATCAGGTAGGCGAGAAGCACGCCGCTGATGCCGATGGTCTCATGGGTGCCGTGCGCGAAGAAGGCTGCGAAGGGGAGCGCTGACGCGGCGAGGGCGACGCCCGCTCCGGCGATCAGCAGGATGATCGTTCGCAAGGATGCCGAGAGGTCGTCGCGCAGCCGGCCCAGCTGTCCATCGCGGGCGTGCGCCGACATCCGGGTGAAGTACGGAGTCGCGATCGAGACGGCCACGATCGAGTGCGGAAGCATGAAGATCAGCCAGCTGGTGCGCAGCACGGCCACCGAGGGATCGTCGGCCCCGGCGGAGACCGCGACCTGGCTCTGCACGATGCCGGCCAGCTGAGTGACCAGGATCATGCCGAAGACCCAGGCAGCCGCTTTGCCGGTCGAGCCGAGACCGACGCCGCGCCAGTGGAAATCCGGGCGGAAGCCGAGACCGGTGCGCCGCCAGAACAGCAGCAGGATGAGAGCCTGGGACGCCACGCCGATCGTCGCGCTTCCGGCGAGAAGCGCCACCTTCGCGGCATCCCAGCTGCCCGGATCGCGGTGGGCCGGGTCGACGCCGAACAGGATCGCGAAGACCACGAGCCCCGCGATCGCCACGACATTGTTGAGCACGGGCGCCCAGGTGAACGGCCCGAACACCCCGCGCGCATTGAGCACCTCGCCGAGCAGGCTGTACAGCGCGTAGAAGAAGATCTGCGGCAGGCACCAGTAGGCCAGACTCACTGCCAGCGCGATGCCATCCCCCTGCAGGGCACTCCCTCCCGTGCCCGCGTAGAGCGCGACGAGAAGCGGCGCGCACACGGTCGCGAGCACGGTGACGCCGAGGAATGCGACGATGCCGAGCGTCACCAGCCGGTCGATGAAGCGCTGACCCCCGTCCTCGTGATGGGCCGCCCGCACGATCTGCGGGACCAGCACCGCGCTGAGCAGCCCGCCTGCGACGATCGCGTAGATGTTGTTGGGCAGCTGATTCGCGATCGCGAAGGCGTTCGCGCCCTGGTTCTGCTGGCCGATCGTCCAGGCGAGGACGGCGGCGCTGACGAAGCCGAGGCCGCGCGAGACGATCGTCCCCGAGGCGAGCGCCGCGCTGGCCCTTCCGATTCCCCGCGGCGGCGCCGGCACGGGTGCGGAGTCAGTCACCGCGGGCCTCGGCGGTGGAGGGGTCTGTCGAAGCAGTCCGGCGCGCCGCGCGCCGCTTCAGGATGTTGCGCGCGATGCCGCCCCCGAAGACCAGCACGAGCAGGGCGACCACCAGCGCCGCGCCCAGGCCCTCCCACCCAGGATGCAGATCGACGTTGACATAGTCGGGATCCCCGATCGCCACGCCGTCCACCGAACTGAGCGTGACGATCGTGGTGACCCGATCGTTGCTGAGGGCCGCCACCGGGATCGCAGCCTTGTTGGACGACCCCGGCTCGACCGTGAGGGGCACGTTCTGCGCGCGCACCTGCAGCACCGACTTGGGGGACTCGACGTTCACATACACCGTGACCGGCACGCTCAAGGCGTTGCTCACCGTCACCGGGATATTGGTGGCCCCAGAGCCGACGACCAGATCGCCCCCCGCCACGATCTTCACCGATTGCCGCAGCTTCACCGAGTCGCTCAGGAAGGCCGTGACCTGCGCCGACCAGTCGTCGGTGCCGCGCAGCCAGGCGACACCGAGCAGGGCGAGCATGGCGAGCCGGCGCGGCTGCGTGATCGCCCCCTGGACGGTCGCGACGGTGGCGAAGCGGCTCTCCTCGTCTGCGGCCTTCAGCACCGAGGCGACCTGGTCAGCACGTGGGTCGCCTGCGGGCTCGTCGGCGATCTTGGCATCCGGATGCGCCCCGGTCAGCACCGACGACAATCGGACCGCTCTCACGGAGCTCTGCGCGTCCAGGTCTGCGAACAGGGCGTGCAGGTCGAGAGCGCCCAGCGGCCAGCGGCGGTCGAGGGTCGCGACGACCGTGCGTCCAGGGGAGACGGCCGCCATTCCCGCGAGCGCGCTGTTGACCCGGTCGAGGGCGTCCTGAGAGCCGTTGGGGTCGCTCGAGTATGCGATCTGGCGCACCAGTTCGGTGATCCCGGCGTCCGACACGATCCCGCGGATGCCCTCGAGATCGACGAGGGCCGAATCGGTCGCCGACACGTTGCTGGAGCTGAGCACCACATCCTGATAGCCGGATCGGCTCAGATCGCCCAGCTCGCCTGCGGTCACCGTGTCGTCGGCGGGCCAGGCGATGCTCTGCAGCGTGTAGCTCCATGCGAGCACCTCCGAGGCGTCCGTGGGGAGCGCCGG
>WOYR01000227.1:4233-7952 GCA_011620705.1 Microbacteriaceae bacterium
TTCCTCGGCCGCCCGGTGGCGGATCTCGACCTCGCCACGAGCGCGACCCCGGATCAGACGCTCGCGATCATCGAGCCGGCGGCTGACGCCGTATGGGAGATCGGCCGCGATTTCGGCACGATCGGCGCCCGCCTCGGTGCCCACACCGTCGAGATCACCACCTACCGCAGCGACGCATACGACGGCGAGTCCCGCAAGCCGGCGGTCGTGTTCGGCGACAGCCTCGAGGGCGATCTGGCACGGCGGGATTTCACGATCAATGCGATGGCCCTGCGACTGCCGGACTCCGAGCACCCCGAACCGCGGCTCATCGATCCGACCGGCGGCGTCGACGACCTGCTCGCCGGGATCCTGCGCACCCCGAGCGCTCCCGCGGTGTCCTTCGGCGACGATCCGCTCCGGATGCTGCGCGCCGCCCGTTTCGCCGCGCAGCTGGGGTTCGCGCTCGAGCCCGAAGCGCTCGCTGCGGCGCGGGGGATGGCCGATCGTCTCGCGATCGTGTCGGCGGAGCGCGTGGGAGCCGAGCTGACCAAGCTGATGCTCGCGCCGGATCCGGTCGCCGGCATCCGCTTGCTGGTGGACAGCGGGGGGGCGGAGCAGGTGCTGCCCGAGATCCCCGCCCTGCGGCTCGAGATCGACGAGCATGCCCGGCACAAGGACGTCTACGAGCACAGCCTGACGGCGCTGAATCGCGCGCTGGAACTGGAGGCGGGCCGCGGCCATGCGCCGAATCTGGTGCTCCGCCTCGCCGTGCTGCTGCACGACATCGGCAAACCGGCGACGCGCGTGATCGAGCCGGACGGCGCCGTCACCTTTCACCACCACGACGTGCTGGGTGCGAAGCTCGCGGCGAAGCGGCTGCGGGCCCTGCGCTTCGACAACGACACGGTGAAGGCGGTGGCCGAGCTGATCCGGCTGCATCTGCGCTTCTTCGGCTATGCGGACGGCGCATGGACCGACTCGGCAGTGCGGCGGTATGTGCGGGATGCCGGTCCGCTGCTGGAGTGGCTGCACATCCTGGCGCGCTCCGACGTCACCACGCGCAACCGCCGCAAGGCGGAGCAGCTGGAGTTCGCATACGACGACCTGGAGAGGCGGATCGCGACCCTTGCGGAGGAGGAGGAGCTGGCAGCCATCCGCCCCGACCTCGACGGGGAGGACATCATGCGCATCCTCGGCCTGAAACCGGGGCGAGAGGTCGGCGAGGCGTACCGCTTCCTGCTGGAGGAGCGTCTCGAACACGGTCCGCTCGGAGCCGAGGAGGCAGAACGGCGGCTCCTGAACTGGTGGAGCGCCCGCGGCTGACCTATACTCGACAGGTTGCGCCACTCTCACGAGAGGCGCTCAGGCGTGCGCCGCTGGCGCACCCGGTCACTACCCTCCTGCTGCGGAACACGTCCGCAGCCGTTCTAGACCAGAGGAGGTGGGTTAATGACGCACCAGTACGAGCTGATGGTGATCCTCGATCCCGAGATCGACGAGCGCACCGTCGCTCCCAGCCTGGACAAGTTCCTCAACGTCATCCGCAACGATGGCGGCACGATCGACAAGGTCGACATCTGGGGACGCCGCCGGCTGGCCTACGAGATCCAGAAGAAGAGCGAGGGCATCTACGCCGTCGTCAACTTCACCGCGAGCTCGGATGCCACGGTCGAGCTCGACCGTCAGCTGAAGCTCTCCGAGGCGGTGCTCCGCACCAAGGTGCTGCGCGCAGAAGAGGCGGTCGCCCGTGCGACCGCCGTCCACGCCGAGAACGAGAAGCGCGCGGCCCGCAAGGCGGCCGCCGCCGCGAAGCCTTCGGCGAAGGCGGCGGCGCCAGCCGCCCCGGCCGCCGCCAAGGCGGACATCAGCGCGCCCGCGGCCGCCGTGCCTGTCGCCGCCGAGGCGGAGTAGGCGATGGCCGGCGAGACGATCATCACGGTGGTGGGCAACCTCACCGCGGATCCCGAGCTGCGCTACACGCAGGGCGGGCTGGCCGTCGCGAACTTCACCATCGCGTCCACACCGCGCACCTTCGACCGTGCCGCGAACGACTGGAAGGACGGTGAGGCCCTCTTCCTGCGGGCCTCCTGCTGGCGCGAGTTCGCGGAGCACGTCGCCGGATCGCTCACGAAGGGCAGCCGCGTCGTCGCGACGGGCCGCCTGAAGCAGCGTTCATACGAGACGAAGGAAGGCGAGAAGCGCACGAGCATCGAGCTCGAGATCGACGAGATCGGCCCGAGCCTGCGCTATGCGACCGCCCAGATCACCCGCGCTCCCGGCGGTTCGGGCGGATCGTCCTCCTCCGCCGGCCGCTCGCAGGGCGCCGCCGCCGATGAGCCCTGGGCGGCCTCCGCCCCGGTATCGGGTGGCGACGACGTCTGGAACACGCCCGGCAACTACAACGACGAGACCCCGTTCTGATCCCGGATCAGAGCAGCTGACTTTCAGAAGGAACAAAGATCATGGCAGGCAAGAGCAGCGGCGGCGGAGATCGCCGCAAGCGCGGCAGTGCGAAGGGCGGCAAGAACGCCGCCCCCGCGAAGTCGGTGCGCGTCGGCATCATCGATTACAAGGATGTCGCCACGCTCCGCAAGTTCATCTCCGAGCGCGGCAAGATCCGTGCGCGGCGCATCACCGGCGTCTCGGTGCAGGAGCAGCGCCTCATCGCGCGCGCGGTCAAGAACGCGCGCGAGATGGCGCTTCTGCCCTACTCGGGATCGGGGCGGTAGGCCGTGTCGAAGCTCATCCTCACCTCCGAGGTCAGCGGCCTCGGCTCGGCCGGCGACATCGTCGACGTCAAGAACGGCTACGCACGCAACTTCCTCATCCCGCAGGGCTTCGCGGTGGCGTGGAGCAAGGGCGGCGAGAAGCAGATCGAGCAGATCAAGGCGGCCCGCGCCGCCCGTGAGCTCGCGACCCTCGAGGAGGCTCAGACCCTGAAGGGCAAGCTCGAGTCCTCGACCGTCAAGCTGACCGTGAAGGCGGGGCGGGAGGGCCGCCTGTTCGGATCGGTCAAGACCGACGACATCGCGCTCGCGGTGGAGAAGGCCGGCATCGGCTCGATCGACAAGCGCACCATCGAGCTCGCAGCGCCGATCAAGGGCACTGGCCGGCATGAGGCGACCGTGCGCCTGCGCAACGACGTCGTGGCAGCGATCACCCTCGAGGTCGTCGCCGCCAAGTAGGCGGTCAGCATCAGGAGCGGCGTCCCGATCACGGGCGCCGCTACTCGCGAGCGCCGCGGAAGTCAAGTCGTGCACGGCGTTTCGTCCACAGGCGACGCGGGAATCCCTCAACGTTCAAGCGCCGCTCTAGACATGTTTCTGCACACAGACCGGTTTCATGGAAAGCGCAGGTCAGCATCGTTATCCGAGTCAAAACCCATGAGTTTCCCACACCGCTCTCCACATCTTCTTCACATTCCCTGCGGCGTTTCGCCCTCTTTACCAACAGGGTTGTCCACAGGGGCTGTTGTCCCGCTCCTGCGCCGGTCCCCTAATCTGGCGCAGCGTCCCCGGCAACTCCGCCGCGAGGTCGGTGTCGTGCTGCGGGGTGTCGGCGGCTGCTGCCATTCTCGACGCGTAGCCTGAGCCGCAGGAGGTTTCCGTGTCCATCGCCCATCTGGGTCTGGCCGACCAGAGATACCCCGCAGGCGAGCACCGCGCTGCGTCCGAGGGCTGGCAGGGCGAGCGCACTCCTCCGCATGACCTTCTCGCCGAGCAGAGCGCGCTCGGCGG
>WOYR01000227.1:8052-10079 GCA_011620705.1 Microbacteriaceae bacterium
GCCGCCAATGCCGGCTACTACGCCTCGATCGTCGCCGAGAAGGCCGTGCTGCGGCGACTGGTGGAGGCCGGCACCCGGATCGTGCAGATGGGCTACGCCAGCGAGGGCGAGGTCGTCGACCTCGTCAACAACGCCCAAGCCGAGATCTACGGCGTCACCGGCGGTATCGAGGCGGAGGACTACGTGCCCCTCGTCGACGCGATCGACACCGCGGTCGACGAGATCGAGCGCGCCCGTGGTCGCGACGGCGAGATGACAGGGGTCCCCACCGGCTTCGCCGAACTCGACGAGCTCACGAACGGCCTGCACGGCGGTCAGCTGATCATCGTCGCGGCCCGACCGGGTCTGGGCAAATCGACCCTCGCCCTCGATTTCGCGCGTGCCGCCACTATCAAGCACCACCTGCCGACGATCTTCTTCTCGCTCGAGATGGGCCGCAGCGAGATTGCGATGCGCCTGCTGGCGGCCGAGTCCACGATCGGCATGTCGACATTGCGCAAGGGCAACATGGAGCAGCGCGACTGGGACAAGCTGGCCAACATCCGGGGTCAGATCGCGGATGCCCCGCTCTACATCGACGACAGCCCGAACATGACGCTGGTCGAGATCCGCGCGAAGTGCCGCAGACTCAGCCAGAAGGTCGGACTCAAGATGGTGGTCATCGACTATCTGCAGCTCATGACATCGGGCAAGAGGGTCGAGTCGCGCCAGCAGGAGGTCAGCGAGTTCTCACGAGCGCTCAAGCTGCTGGCGAAGGAGCTCGACGTCCCGGTCATCGCGCTCTCCCAGCTCAACCGCGGTCCTGAGCAGCGTGCGGACAAGAAGCCGGCCCTGTCCGATCTGCGGGAGTCGGGCTCGCTCGAACAGGATGCCGACATCGTCGTGCTGCTGCACCGCGAAGACGCCTATGAGCGCGAGGCACCGCCGACCGGCGAGGCGGACCTGATCGTCGCCAAGCACCGCAATGGCAGGCAGGACACCATCAAGGTCGCGTTCAGTGGGATGTACTCGCGGTTCAGCGATATGCCGCGCCTGTAGGTCTTTCGTCGAGCGGCTCGGCCTTCGGCCGGCCGGCCGAAGTCAGCGGCCTGCGGCCGGTGCCGCGCTCATGATGGCGGACGTAGACTCGGGGCGGGCATCCCCTCGGGAAAGTGAGTCATCCGTGTCAGCTGGTTCGGACGCGTCGCGGGCGCCGTCCGCGGCCACCGCGATCCCTGGGGGCTCCCCCCGGCTGGCGGCCTGGATGGTTCCGGCCCTGCGCGCAGTCGTCGCGCTGATCGTGGGATTCGCGATCACCTTCACCCCCGCGCATTCCGCGGCGTTCGGGCTCGTGGCCTTCGGCGCCTTCGCGATCGTCGAGGGGGCGCTGCTCGGAGCCGGCGCGTTCGGCGACCGAACAGAGCGGCGGGACCGCGGACTGTTCATCGTCCAGGGGGTGATCACGGTCGCTGCCGGGATCGCGGCGGTCGCCCTGCCCGATGGGGGCGTGCACTACTTCGTCTGGATCGTGAGCGCGTGGGCGATCGTGACCGGGGGTCTCGAGCTGGTCAGCGGCATCCGGGCGCGTGGTCGGCTCGGGGCCGCGCGCGACTGGATGATCCTCGGCGGTCTGACGCTGCTGCTCGCGGTGGGCTTCCTCCTGGTTCCGCCGGATTACACGCAAGCGCTCGGTGGGATCGAGAAGGTGCAGGGAGAGCTGACGGCATCCGTCGTCCTGGTCGGGATGTTCGGCGCATGGGCGATCGTGGCCGGCGTGCTGCTCGGGATCGCGGCCGTGTCGGCGCGCGCGCCCCGCATAGCTCGCACCGGCGGCGCGAAGGCCGAGGCGTGACCCGCGCGGCGAAGGACCGAGCGCCGGCTCGGCGCTACCGGCTCCGACCGGCCGAGCTGCTCGCGGCGTCGGCAGGGCTCGGCGTCTTCGCGGGACTCGTGGTCTTCATGGGGACGCGGGAATGGGTGGTCGCCGGGATCTCCTTCGGCGTCGTCTTCATCGTGAGCCTGGTCGTCGTGGCGATGCTGGCTCTCGC
>WOYR01000069.1:0-2310 GCA_011620705.1 Microbacteriaceae bacterium
TCGGCGACGCGCGGTTGATCTCGTCGCCGATCACGATGTTCGCGAACACCGGGCCGGGCTTGAACTCGAATTCGCGCTCGGCCTGGTTGTAGACCGAGACGCCGGTGATGTCGGCGGGCAGCAGATCCGGGGTGAACTGGATGCGCGACACCGAGCAGTCCACACTGCGCGCCAGCGCACGGGCCAGCATGGTCTTGCCGACGCCCGGGACGTCCTCGACGAGCAGGTGCCCCTCCGCCAGCAGGACGGTCAGCGCGAGCTCCACGGCTTCCCGCTTGCCGTCGATGACGGTCTCCACGGCGGCCATGATCGCGCGGCTGTCGAGCAGGAACTCGGTGCTCGGCAGCGCCGCGATCGCCGCCCCGTCGTCGAGCCGTGCAGCTTCGTTCGTGTCCGCCGGGTAAGCATCCATCGGCTTCAGTCTCCCACTCGCTCGCGTAACGACAAGGGGCCGCTGCGAGGCCCCGTTGCGGCTCACCCGGGCTCGCGCAGCTCCCAGGGGATGTCGCCGTCGACGAGTTCGACCGGCTCCGCCGGCGGCTCCCCGAAGGGGATCGGGTAGGCGTAGGGAGGCGCCATCATCGGCCGCGACATCGGCGGCGGTTCGACGCGCGGGGTGAGGTTCTCGATGACCTCGTCTGCCGCTGTCTTCGTGCCGTCCTGCCTGGGCTTGGCCATGGCTCGACTGTACTTCTGCACTCCGCACGCCCGCTTGGAATCTCAATCGGCGGTGTCGGACTGCTCGGCTTCTGAGGACCCTTCCGTGAATCCGGCCGCGTAGCCCTCGTCGTATCCCTCCGCCCTGCCCTCCGCCCGGCCCTCCGCACGGCCGCGCTCGTAGCCCATCCGCTCGGCCTCGTCGCTGCCCAGGCGGAACAGGTCGAGCTCGACCGCCCGGATGAGGCGCTTCGCGCCGGGCGCGTCCAGGCCGGCGACGAGACGCCCCAGCCCCCGCACCACGGCGACCGGCCGGCCGGCCGCCTTGCCCTTCACGAGGTCGGCTGCGCCCGCGAGCTCGTCGGCGATCGCCGGGACCGTCACCTCCAGCACCCGTCCCTGGGCGTCGGTGCTCCCCCGCAGATCGTCGACGACGCGCACACCGGCGGCGCCGATGGCGACGTCCGTCTGCCCGTCCCTCCACGGGCGTCCGAAGGTGTCGCTCAGGATCACCCCGAGCGCGACGCCGAGCCGCGCACGCAGCGCGGTGGCCAGTGCCAGGGCGGAGGCATCCGGGTCGATGGGCAGCAGCGCGATGGTGCCATCCGGCACGTTGCTGGCGTCGACGCCGGCAGCGGCCATCACCAGGCCGTTTCGCGTCTCGACGATGCGGGTGGTGCCGCCCGGATGCGTCCGCGATGCGACGAGGCGCCTGGTCTCGGCGGTGATGGCGTCCTCGCGGTCGGCAGCCTCGACGATGCGGCCCTCGGCCTTCGACACGATCTTGCTGGTGACGACCAGGATGTCGCCGTCCTCGAGCACACCGTCGAGCGCGTCGCCGAGCATCCGGGCCAGGTCGTCGCCCGGGTGGATCTCGGGGAGGCCGTCCACCGCGAACACCGTGACGGCGCCGCTCATCGCGCCACCGCCGCCCCGCCGGGCCGCAAGCCCCTGGTCGTCGTCCGTCAGCCGCGGTCCTTCTGCAGGTACTCGGCGACGACCTTCGGCACGTAGGGGGAGACGTCGCCCCCGAGCGACGCCACCTGGCGCACCAGCGAACTGGACACGTGCGCGTGGGCCGGGTCGGGCAGCATGAAGATCGTCTCCACGCCGGCCAGGTCGCGGTTGACGATCGCCATCGGGGTCTCGTAGGCGACATCCACCTGCGAACGGATGCCCTTCACCAGCACGCTCGCGCCCACATCGGTGCAGTAGTCGACGAGCAGGCCGACGCTCCAGCTGGTGACCAGGATGTTCTCGACCGCCCCCGATGCCGCGATCGAGTCCTGCAGAAGCGACACCCGCTGCGCGATCGGCAGCAGCGCCGCCTTGCCCGGGTTGTGCACGACCAGCACGTGGATCTGATCGAAGATGCCGGCCGCGCGCTCGATGACGTCGAGGTGGCCGAGAGTGACGGGGTCGAACGACCCGGGAACGACGGCGATCCTGCTCATGCTCCGAGACTATCGGGCGGCGCGAGCATCAGGTGCCGAGGATGATGCCGATGATCCCGCCCGAGACGGCGAGGCCGATCCCCACGAAGGACACCCATCTCGGGCCAGAGCCCCGCACCACGGCGACGACCGCCAGCACGATCGCGACGATCCCCGACCCCCATGCGGCAACCGCCGCCGGGATCACCCCGAACAGCAG
>WOYR01000069.1:2410-10041 GCA_011620705.1 Microbacteriaceae bacterium
GGCGGGGTCGGAGGCACGTCAGTCATTGAGGTCCTCTCAGTCTGGTCTCGATGATTATGACGGATATATCAGGCTTGCTCCGGAATGCATCAACGTCAACGTCGGTACGTGGCCGCGCGGGAAGTTCCGGATGACTGGTCCGATCGGATGCGGGCATTCGGCATCGCGCTTCAACGCGCGCGCCACCAGCTCGGAATGACGCAGGAGGAAGTCGCTTACGCCTCCGGCCTCACGCGCTCGCACTACCAGCAGCTGGAGAAGGGGCTTTCGCGGCCCGGCGTGCCGGCGAACCCCTCGATGCTCACCCTGACGGCGCTCGCGCACACCCTGCAACTCGACCCGGCAGAGCTCATCGAACTGCCGCCGCGCTCCGCCGCGGGTTAGCCCTTCGCCAGGAAGGCCGCCTCCGTCTCATCCAGGCGGTCGTCGAGCGCCTGCCTCAAGGCGGGATGCCCGGCCAGCGCCGGGTCGGCCTCGAGCACTTCGGCCGCGAGCGACCGTGCCTCGGCGATCAGCTCTCCGTCCCGCGCCACCCGCAGCAGTTTGAGCGATGAGCGGCCGCCCGACTGGGCGCGCCCCAGCACATCGCCTTCGCGGCGCAGTTCGAGGTCGACCTGCGCCAAGGCGAAGCCGTCGAGAGTCGCGGCGACCGCATCCACCCGCTCGCGCGCCGGGGTGCCGACGGCGGCGCGGGTGACGAAGAGGCAGAGGCCGGGGACCGCGCCCCGGCCGACACGGCCGCGCAGCTGGTGCAACTGGGCGACGCCGAAGCGGTCGGCATCCAGCACGATCATCGTCGAGGCGTTCGGGACGTCGACACCGACCTCGATGACCGTGGTGGCGACCAGCACATCGATCTCGCCGGAAGCGAAGGCGCGCATGGTGGCGTCCTTCTCGTCGCTGGACATCCGGCCGTGCAGCGGCTCGATACGGCGCCCGGCGAGCAGCGGATCGGCGCGCGCCTCCTCGAGCACCGTCAGGACCGCGGCAGTGGGGCCGGACGCAGCACCGTCGGAGTCGGCAGGTGACGTGACGGGCGCCTCCTCGGCGTCCCCATCCTCCACGTGCTTCTGGTCGATCGCAGGGCAGACGACGAAGCCCTGCCGGCCCTGCGCGAGCTCCTCGCTCAGCCGCTCCCAGATCCGGTGCTCCCAGCTCGGATGCTCCGCCAGTGGCACGACGAACGACTCGATCGGCGAGCGGCCGGCCGGCAGCTCGGTGATCGTGGAGACGTCCAGGTCGCCGAACACGGTCATCGCGACCGTGCGCGGAATCGGTGTCGCCGTCAGCACGAGCACATGCGGCGCGGCACCGGCCGCCGCCGTGTTGGAGAGCCCCTTCAGCCGCAGCGCCTCGCGCTGGTCCACGCCGAAGCGGTGCTGCTCGTCCACCACCACGAGTCCGAGTTCGGCGAAGCTCACCGTGTCCGCCAGCAGCGCGTGCGTGCCGACCACGATGGAGGCGCTTCCGGATGCCGCGGCCAGCAGCGCCTTGCGCCGCAGCGCCACCGGCAGCTGGCCGGTCAGCAGCGTCGGCCGCAGCCGCGCCGCCAGCTCGGGACCGAGAGCCGAGGTCAGCGACCGCAGGTGCTGCGCTGCGAGCACCTCCGTGGGCGCGAGGAAGGCCGACTGCCCCCCGGAGTCCGCGACGGCCAGCATCGCCCGCAGGGCCACCAGGGTCTTTCCGGAGCCGACCTCGCCCTGCACGAGCCGGTTCATCGGCGCGCCGCCGGCGAGGTCGCGCCCGATCTCGGCCCCGACCGCCTGCTGGTCGCCGGTCAGCGTGAAGGCCAGCTGCTCCTCGAACTCGGCCGAGAGCCTGCCGGGGGTGCGGGAGGTCGCGGCCTCGGCGCGCCGCTCCGCGCGCTGCTGGAGCAGGGCCGCCTGCAGCACGAACGCCTCCTGGAAGCGCAGGGCGTCCTGGGCGCGGCGCCAGTCGGCATCCGTTCCTGGGCGGTGGATGAGCTCGAGTGCCCGCCGGAAGTCGAGCAGCTCGCGGGAGCGGCGCACCGCGGCGGGCACCGGGTCGTCGAGCGCTGGCAGCGTGTCCAGCACCACGCCGATCGCCTTCGCCAGCTGCCAGCTCGCCATCGTCGAGGTGGCGGGATAGATCGCGATCGGCGTCTCCGCCCAGCCCTTGGCGATGCTCGGGTCGAGCCCTGGGGCGTTCTCGTCATCCGGCTGGAACAGCTCGTAGTCCGGATGCGCCAGCTGCCGTGCACCGCGGTAGTCGCCCACCTTGCCGGCGAAGATGCCGCGCATCCCCGGCCGCAGCTCGCGGGCGCGCCACGCCTGGTTGAAGAAGGTGAGCGTCAGGTGGCCCCGCCCGTCGCTGATGACCACCTCCAGGATGCTGCCGCGCTTGGACCGCATCGGCCGCTCGGTGACGCTGCGCACCTCGGCGACGATCGTGACGCTCTCGTCGAGCTGGAGCTCGTCGAGAGCGGTGAGTTCACCGCGGCGCGCGTACCGCCGCGGATAGTGGCTCAGGAGATCGCCGACGGTCGTGCAGCCGAACGCCTTCTGGATCGCCTGCGCGGTACGGCCGCCGAGCACTGCGGTCAATCGGACCTCGAGCGGTGAGGGAGCAGGCGAGTGGGGCGGGCCGGGCACTACAGCCATTTCCGCCGTTTGAACACGATGTAGAGGATGACGCTCGATGCCAGCATCAGGCCGAGCGCGTAGAGGTAGCCGA
This sequence comes from Microbacteriaceae bacterium, assembly GCA_011620705.1. GTDB lineage: Bacteria > Actinomycetota > Actinomycetes > Actinomycetales > Microbacteriaceae > Lysinimonas. Next base: position 5,105 of record WOYR01000069.1, read on the forward strand.
AGGTCCAGTGCAGTTCGGGCATGAACCTGAAGTTCATCCCGTAGATCGAGCCGATCAGCGACGGAGCGAACAGGATGGCGGCCCATGCCGAGATCTTGCGGGTCTCCTCCGCCTGCCGGTTGCTGGCCGCGCTGAGGTTCTGGGCCTCCTCGCTCTGGCGCTGGCCGACCAGGCTGGTGTTCACGGCCAGGATGTCGCGCAGCAGCAGCCGGAACTCCTCGATGCGCTCCTTCGTCTGCACGACATGGTCGGCGACGTCCCGCAGATACTGCTGCAGCTGCTCCCCGACGTAGCCGTCGGCGAATCCGGAGGAGAGCGTATCGATGATCCCGATCAGGGGGGTCACCGCGCGCTCGAACTCGATGACCTCGCGGTTGAGCTCGTAGATGCGGCGGGAGACCGCGGCGTCGCCGTCGAACACCTGGGTCTCGATCTCGTCGATGTCGTTGGCGACGCCGTCGACCACCGGGGGGTAGCCGTCGACCACGGCATCCAGGATCGCGTAGAGGATCGCCTCCGTCCCCTCGTCCATCGAGCCGGGAGTCTCCTCCATGCGCTTGCGCACCGCGCTCAGATCGGGCGACTCGCTGTGCCGCACCGTGATCAGGAAGTTCGTGCCGCTGAAGATGTGCAGCTCGCCGAACTCGACCCTCTCCGAGGCGTCGTCGTAGCGAGCCGCCGTGAGCACGGTGAAGAGCGTGTCGCCGTAGCGCTCGATCTTGGGGCGCTGGTGGGCGAGCACCGCGTCCTCGATGGCGAGCTCGTGCAGCCCGAACTCGGCGGCGAGCGCGGCGAGCTCCTCGGCGGAGGGACGGTACAGCCCGATCCAGGCGATCGCCTTCGGGTGATCGTCGAGGGCCGTGAAAGTGCCGACCAGGGTGGGCGGCGTCGCGATCCGCGTGCCGTTCTCGTAGACCACGTTGTTCACGACGCCGGGCGAGGCGGTCGCGGCCCCGGAGGTCGCGGCGCCGGAGGCGGCGCCGCTGGTGCCGGCGGAACGGGACGGTCGCGGAGGGGTGGCCACGGGGGGAATCGTAGCGCCGCGCGGCGACGCGCCAGGGGAGGCGGGCCAGGGGACGCGAGCCACGAGATGCGGGCCAGAGCGGTCGGGCGGTCGGCTGCGGAAGGCATCCCGCTAGCGTTGCCGCATGACGCGGATCATCGGGGGCTTCGCCGGCTCGATCCGGCTGGCGGTTCCCCCTTTCGGCACGCGGCCGACCAGCGACCGGGTCCGCGAGGCGATCTTCTCGGCGCTCGAGGCCCGCGACGCGCTCGCCGGGGCAAGGGTGCTGGACCTCTACGCGGGCTCCGGCGCGCTCGGCCTGGAGGCGGCGTCGCGCGGCGCCGCCCATGTCACGCTCGTCGACCATGCCGTCGCCGCGCACAGGGCCGTCGGGCGGAACGCGGCCGCGGTGCGCAAGGCGGCGCGCGGAACCGCGCCCGAGATCGTGATCTCGGGCCATCCCGTGCAGAGCTTCCTCGGAGGCTCGCTGGACAGGTGGGACCTCGTGTTCCTCGACCCCCCGTACGAACTCGGGGGCCAGGAGCTGGTCCACAACCTCGAGGCGCTCGCCGCCCGCCTCAGCCCGGATGCGGTGGTCGTGCTCGAACGATCATCCCGCGATCGCGCACCCGAGTGGCCGGCGGGGCTGGAGCTGGAGCGCCGCAAGGACTACGGGGACACGGCCGTGTACTGGCTGCGGCCGGAAAGCGCCTAGCCTCGCGCGCCATCCCAGTCGGCGTAGGGATCCCAGCCGCCGCGGGCAAGGTAGGCCGCCCCGTCGACCCGCAGCTCGCGCCCCGGCTCCCCCTTTCGCTCCGCCGCCACCACATGCCCGATCGGGCGGAAGCCTCCGGGCAGCGGGGTGCCGGGCGGAAAGGTCGCGAGCAGCGCGTGATCCTCCCCGCCGCGCAGGGCCTCGTCGCCGAGGACCTCCTCCCGGTCGCCCTCGAGGGCGAGCCCCGCGGAACCGATCGCGACGCCGTCCAGATCGATCGCGACGCCGCTCGCGATGGCGAGGCGCCGCGCGTCGAGCACGAGTCCGTCGCTCACGTCGAGCATCGCTGTCGCGCCCGCGATGGCGGCGGCCGGCCCGTCGGCCAGCGGGGGGCGGGGCGTGAGCTGGGCGGCCAGTTCGGCGCCGTGGGCGTGGCGCAGCGCCGGAACCAGGGCGGCATCCGGATGCCCCTCCGCATCCACCGCGCGGGCGAACAGCAGCGCGATCCCCTGGGCGGCCAGGCCGAGGGTGCCGCTGACCGCGACGATGTCGCCAGGGCGGGCCCCGGAGCGCAGCACGGGAGCCCGCCCCTCCAGGTCGCCGAAGGCGGTGACCGCGATCACGAGCGCGTCCGACACCGAGAGGTCGCCGCCCACCACCCCGCAGCCGGGCGCCAGATCGGCGCAGGCCTCGCGGAGGCCGTCGGCGATCCCCTCGAGCGTCTCGACCGGGGTGTCGGCCGGCGCGACGATCGCGACGAGCAGGCCGGTGGGGCGGGCGCCCATCGCCGCGACATCCGACAGATTGGTGGCGGCGGCCTTCCAGCCGAGTTCGAAGGGGGTCGACCAGGCGAGGCGGAAGTCCGGGCCGTGCGCCATGGTGTCGGTGGTGACCACGTAGCGGCCGTCGGGCGCCGCGAGCACGGCGGCGTCGTCGCCGGGGCCGATGATGGCGGCGGCGGCATCCGGCAGGCGCGGGAAGATGCGCGCGAGCACAGCCGTCTCGCCGAGCGAGCCGAGGGTGCCCGCGCCGCCGGCAGGGATGGTCATGCCCGCAACGCTACTGGGCGAACACTGCTGGGCGAACACTGCTGGGCGAACACTGCTGGGCGGGCGGTCGGAGAGCGCCGGGTACCCTGAGCAGGTGAGACTCCGCCGCGCCGCCGTCGCGTCCGCGCTCTTCGCAGGAACGATCGCGGCCATGCTGACCGGATGCTCCCCCATCGTGGCGCTCGACCCGGCGCCCCACGCGAACGACCCGGCATGCGCCGACGTGATCGTGCGCCTGCCGGACACCCTCGAGCATCTGCCGAAGCGGGAGACCAACGCGCAGGGGACCGGCGCATGGGGCGATCCGGCCGAGGTGCTGCTGCGCTGCGGGGTCGCGGTGCCGAGCGTCTCCGAGCTGCCGTGCGTGCAGACCGACGACGACTTCTTCTGGCTGCGCGACGACACGAACGCCCCCAGCTACGTGTTCACCAGCTACGGCCGCACGCCCGCCATCGCGGTGGTGATCGACCAGAACAAGCTCGCGCCCGGGGTGGTGCTGCGCGACCTCGAGACGGCCGTCTCGTTCACGAGGCTCAACGGGCACCGGTGCCTGTCGGTCGAGGATTCGCTCGGCGGCACCGGGCCGAGCCCCGCTCCGAGCCCGAGTCCGAGCCCCTGATCCGTCTCAGCGCTCGGTCGCCAGCCCCAGCGTGATCAGCTCGTCGATCAGCTCGGGGTAGCTCAGCCCGCTCGCGAGCCAGCACGCCGGGAACATCGAGATCGGCGTGAAGCCCGGCATGGTGTTGATCTCGTTCACCACGAATCCGCTCGGGGTGAAGAAGAAGTCGACGCGCGCGAGCCCGGCTCCGCCGATCGCCTCGAAGGAGCGGGCCGCGATCCGCTGCAGCTCGGCGAGCTCCTGCTCCTTCAAGTCGGCGGGGCACACCAGCTCGACGCCTGGGGCACCCAGGTACTTGGCGTCGAAGTCGTAGAACTCTCGGCCGGTGACCACGATCTCCCCCGCGACGCTGACCCGCGGGGGCGCCCCGTCGCGTCCCTGCAGCACGGCGCACTCCAGCTCTCGGCCTGCGATCGCCGCCTCGACGAGCACCCGGCGGTCTTCGAGGAAGGCCGCATCGAGAGCCGCATCCAGTTGATCCCACGACGTGACTTTCGTCACCCCGACGCTCGACCCGGCGCGCGCGGGTTTCACGAAGACGGGCAGGTCGAGGCCGCGCATCCGGCGCATCCAGAGCTCGCGGTTGCTCGCCAGCTCTGCTCTGCTGACGGTGACCCACGGCGCGACGGCGACCCCTGCGCCCTCGAGCACGGTCTTGGTGAAGTGCTTGTCCATGCCCAGCGCCGATGCCAGCACGCCGTTGCCGACATAGGGCATGCCGACCAGCTCGAGGGCGCCCTGCACCGTGCCGTCCTCCCCGAAGGGGCCGTGCAGGATCGGGAAGGCGATGTCGATCTCGCCGAGGCTCGTGACGGTGCCATCCTGGGCGGTGACCGTGAACCGGCGGGTGGCGGCGGACTCCGGCGGATGCACGCGGGTGCCGTTGTCGACCACCTCCGGCAGCGCAGCCGCATCGTGACCGAGCGCGAAACGGGCGACCGCATCCTGCTCCTGCAGCGTCCAGGCGCCGTCGCGGGTGATCCCGACCGGGATGACCTCGTAGCGCGAGCGGTCGATCGCGCCGAGCACGCCGCCGGCCGTCGCGCAGCTGATCGAGTGCTCGCTGGAGCGGCCGCCGAAGAGGAGCGCGACGCGGATCATGGGGCTCCTGGGGGTGGGGCCGGGCGCGTTACTCGCCCTGCGGCTCGTTCGTGTCGGTGGTGAGGTGGGGCGCGATGTCCCGGGGACTCAGCGTACCCGCCAGCACCTCCGCCACCTGGCTGACGATCGGCATCTCCACGCTGCGGGATGCCGCGAGCTCGAGAATGGGCGCAACGGAGCTGAGCCCCTCGGCCGTCTGGTTCATCTGCGCGATGACCTCGCCATAGGCGTACCCCTGGCCGAGCAGGCGCCCGGCGGCGTTGTTGCGCGAGAGCGAGCTCTCGCAGGTGGCGATCAGATCGCCGAGCCCGGCGAGGCCGACCAGGGTCTCGGCGCGGCCGCCGAACGCGACCGCGAAATCCGTCATCTCGACCAGGCCGCGGGTGATGATGGATGCCTTGGTGTTCTCGCCGTAGCCGACGCCGTCGACGATGCCGATCGCGACCGCGA
>WOYR01000278.1:0-2044 GCA_011620705.1 Microbacteriaceae bacterium
CGAGATCGGTCGTGACCTGCGCGCGCGCCTGCGGCCGCTGGATCTTCACCACCACTTCTTCGCCGCTCACGAGTCGCGCGGCGTGCACTTGGGCGACGGACGCCGCGGCAAGAGGGGCCGGATCGATCTCGGCGAAGACGTCGGCGATGGGCCGGCGCAGCTCCGCCGCGATGGCCGCCTCTGCCTCAGACCACGGGATCGGCGATGAGTCCATCTGCAGCGTCGAGAAGGCTTCGATGAACGCGGGGGGCAGGACGTCCTCCCTCGAGGAGAGCACCTGGCCGAGCTTGATGAAGGTCACCCCGGCTTCGTTCATCGCCGCCACCAGCGCCTTCGGCAGATCGTCCTCTTCGCCTTCGCCGTGACGCCTGCTCTCGTAGAACGTGAGTCCGTGACGAGAGCCGATCGTGAGGATCTGCGCGTAGCGGCGCGCGCGGTCGCGCTGATGCAGCGCGTCGCGCGCGACCGCGATCGGCTTGCGCCACCGGCGCGAAGGCCACAAGAACTCCAGCGACTGGACCGCGATGACGACCGCCGCGAGCATCCACCCCGCCGTGAGCGCGACGAACGCGATCGCGATGAACGTGCCGGCCACGAAGCGACCGTCCTGGTACACGCCCGCGTTGCCCAGCGACCAGGCCGCGACCGGCAGCGCGAGGGCGAACACGACGATCGCGGTGACCCACGCGCGCAGCCACCCCACCTGGACATCCAGCAGTCGGCGCACGACCCACGTGGCGACGACCGAGAACACGAGGGCGACGATCGCGAGAACGAGCCAACCCGGCATGAGCCGATTCTGTCAGGCCGACTGCTCGGCCACCGAATCCTGGAGTTCTCGTTCGAGGCGCAGCACGGTGCATCGCCGAGCTCATCGCTCACCGGAGGAGGACCGCGTCTGCGTTCCAGCGTCGACCGAGCGCGATGAGCGTCAGCGCCCGGTCGCCTCGACCGTGCCGGGGAGCACGGCCGGGTCGTCCGAAACGATCACCACCTTGCCGCGCAGGTGCCCGGTCTCCAAGCGCTGGAAGGCCTGCACCACCCGCTCGAACGCGAACGACGCCGCGATCGGCAGCTCGATGTCGTCGGCGACGACCAGGGCGGCGAGCGCATCCAGCGTCGGGATGCTGGTGGGCCCGCGTCCGACGCGGCGGATCCCGAACAGGCTCGGATCCGTCGCGTTCGTGTTGATGCGGTGCGGCGGGATCCCCAGCTCGAGGAACTGCCGTACCGAGCTCGGCCCATGCAGGTCGAACGCTGCCGTGATGCCATCCGGGCTCAGCGCGCGCACCGCTGCGACCAGCCCGGGTCCGTACTCGACCGGCTCGATCCCGCGCGATCGCAGCCAGGCGTGGTTGCCGGCCGACGCGCTGCCGATCACCCGGATGCCGCGCAGCACCGCCAGTTGCGCGAGCACGCCCCCGACTCCCCCCGCGGCCGCGCTGACCAGGATCGTCTCGCCCCCCGCGAGAGGCTGGGAGGCCAGCGCATCCCACGCGGTCTGCCCGACGAGGGCGAGGCCTCCTGCCACCGGCCACGGCAGAAGGGCGGGCTTGAGAGCGAACAGGTTCTCAGCGGCCACGAGGTGCGTCTGGAACGCGCCATCCGGAACCGCGCCGAAGACCTGGTCGCCCGCCGCCAGCCTCGAGACCCCGGAGCCGACGGCCTCGACCACCCCTGCCAGTTCGCGCCCGATGCCGGTCGGCAGGGTGACGGCGTACTGCGGGCCGCCCCGGCGGCGTTTGGCGTCCGCCGGGTTCAGGCCCGCCGCTCGCAGCGCCACCCGCACCTCGCCCGGGCCCGGGTCGCGCAGCGGCTCGTCGACGAGCTCGAGCACCTCCGGTCCGCCGAAGCGCGAGAAACGGACGACGCGGTTCACGCTTCGCATCGTATGCGGTCCTTCGGACGCGGGCCCCCCGCGCGCGATCCTTCCGCGTCGATACTGTTGACCTCGCGACCGCGCGGGTGCATTCTGGGCTCAGAACAACTCATCGCCCAGAAGAGCCGGAGTCATCGACCCGCCACTGGGCGATGAGTCTATGAG
>WOYR01000278.1:2144-10016 GCA_011620705.1 Microbacteriaceae bacterium
CTCGGCCGCATCGAACCAGCCTGCCGCGGCGTACTCGTTCAGCCTGAGCTGGGTCAGGCGCACCTCCCGCCGTCGCAGCAGCACGACTCCGACCACCGCGGTGACGAACAACGGCATCTGCACGATGGCGTAATAGCCGAAGAAGTCGTAGACGATCTCGAGGGCGCCGTTCCACAGGGCGTGCAGCAGGATCGCGGGGACCAGCCCCACGAAGAACAATCCGACGCCCAACGCCCGGTTGCCCTGGCGCGCGGCGATGCCGATGAAAAGACCGATCATCGAGGTGAACATGACGTGCGCGAAGGGCGAGAGCAGCCCGCGGATGAGGAGGATCTGCGCCACCGTGCTGTCGAAGCCGCCCTCCGTCGAGATCTGCAGCCCGAAGTACTGGACGTTCTCGCTGAACGCGAAACCGCCCGCGATCGTCGCCGCGAAGACGATGCCGTCCACCGGGCCGTCGAAGTACTTGCGCGCCACCAGGAAGATCAGGAGCACCCCGAGGCCCTTGGCCGACTCCTCCACGATGGGCGCCTGAACGACGGACTGCATCAGCTCGGTGGCGCTGGTCGTGCCGCCGGCTGCGTGGATCGTGACCTGCGCCGCCGCATCCGCCGTGAGGGCGAGCACGATCGAGACGCCGGCGCCCCAGAAGAAGGCGAAGAGCAGCAGGCCGATCGGCTCCGGCTCCCAGCGGTCGATCCAGCGGATGCCGAACAGCACGATGACCAGCGGGACGAGCGCGAGGAGGCCGCCCACGAAGGTGAGACCGGGGCCCAGGAATGACATGAAGTAGACCACGACGATCAGCACCGCGATGCCCACGATGATGAAGCCGATGATGCCGGCGATCAGCAGGCCCGCCCCGGACCGACCGGTCGATGGGCCGCGGGGCGTCGCCGTCATGGCTGACACCCTAGCCGGAGCCCCCGACTACTTCTGCTGCTCCCGAAGTATCGCGAGCGCACGGGCGACGCGGTTGCCGAGTCCTGGCACGCGGCGGCGGGCCGGGATGCGGGCGCGCTCGAGCAGGGCGACCACCTCGGCGCGCTGGGCGTCCAGCACCGCATCGAGTGCGGCATCCGCCAGCACACGCGCGCGGAACGAGACCGCGAACGCCGCAGCGCCGAGCACCGTGCCTGCACCGAAACCGATGGCGATGGCGGGCGCGAACAGGAAGGATGCGAGCACCGTCAAGCCCGCCAGCACGAGCACTCCCACCGCGCGAAGCACGGTCGCGGCTTGCGAGCGGCGGGTGCGGCTGCGGTCCGCGCGGTCGAGGCGCTCCTCGAACTCGAGCAGTTCAGGGCGTTCGAGCGTGAAGGAGGAGCGGTCGCGCAGGTCCCGCCGGATCCTCGCATAGCTCGGGCGCTCCCGCCGCATCACCGCGACCACCGCTGTGACGCCGATCCCGAAGGCCAGCAGGGTCAGTCCGAGCAGGATGGAGGCGCCGAGCACGGGACGGTTGTCGTTCCACACCTCCCGGACGGCCGAGTCCACCCCGAACACGACGATGACCGCGAGCGCCGCAGTGACCACCACCGTCCAGCCGAGTTCGCGCACCCGCGCCCGGGTCAGCGGGTCGGGCTCACCGTGCTCGCGATGCTCATCGGCATCGGCATCGGCATCGGCGGCATCGGCGGCGCGGGCCCGGCGAGCGTCGATCACGGAGCCGATCGCATCCGCGATCAGGAGACCCAGCACCACGCTCCCGATGAACAGCGCACTGGTCAGCAGCGCCGCGATGTTCATGCTTCGACTTTACGGGGTGGGCGAGCGGCCTCGCGGCCGGGTCTCAGCGGTCCCCCGATCGTGCCGTGCTCGCCCCGTCAGTCCTCGCCGGGCACCCCGCCCGCGACGGTGACGACGCACACCGCAACCATCAGACCGGCGAAGGCCGTCAGCAGCAGGCGCAGCTTCGGCTGGAAACTCTGCGCGAGACGGTCGGCCAGTCCGGCGGGAATGGATGCCGCACCCGCCCCGAGCGCGCGGCCCCAGTCGATCAGCAGCCGCTCGGCTTCTGTGACCTGCGGATCCAGCGGCTCATCGCCGCTCAGTTCGAGTTCGCGCCGGAAGAAGGCCGTCGGATAGGGAGCGGGGTACCCGTCGCTGATCGCGAAGCAGAACAGATTCACGGCCCGCTCGCCGAGGAACGGGACCAACTCCTCCCGGAGGTCGAACCATGCGAGGTAGGAGTCGAAGACGGTGGCGGATCCGAGCAGGGTGCGGTCGAGGTTGGAGAGCGGTCCGGGATGCGCGGCGAGGAATTGCTTCGCGGCTGCCGCCGCATCCGGCGTCAGTTCCTCGTCACCGGGCAGCTCCAGGAAGGCCATGCGCCCAGACTATCGACAGCGCCGAGACGGACGACAGCACCGCCGCAGGCTACGCCGCGAGGCCCGACTGGGCGCGCCCCACGAGCTGTCCGCTGATCGTCGGCACCGAGTCGAACACGCCGGCGCGGATCGCCTGGAAGACCTCGACGGCGGACTGTGCGAGCTTGCCGTGCGTGCCGAGCACCGTGCGGCGGATGCGCGGCTCGTCGTGGATCGAAACGCGGGCGGTCGGCCGCCCGATGGACACCGTGTCGGACTCAGCGGCCGGCTCGACGATCCGCGCCCCCAACGAGCGAGCCCATGCCGCGGTCAACTCGGCCACGACCGGGTCGGTGGACACCACCCGCACCTGGTCGCCGCGCGCGAAGGGGCGGGTGCGCACGAGGGCTCGAGCGATCAGTCCCGGCCCGAGGTAGCTCACGACCTGCTCATCGCTGATCCAGGACGGGACGCCGAGGACGTCGTCCTGGTCGAGCAGCAGCAGGCCGCCGAATTCGTCGGCCAGATCCTCGCCGGAGTCGCGCCATGCGACGCGGTCGCGCGGCGCGAAGCCGTTGGTGTCCGGACCCGCCGCGTCGACGACGCCCACGATGAAGCCACGGCCGCGACGGGCCGGGCGCAGGCGGAGCCGCCCGATGGTGGGGCGAGGCACGGGCGCACGGGTGAACTCCGGGACCCGCGTCAGCGGGGCCCCGGCCACATGGGCTGCGGAGTTCGACCGGGTTGCGTTGGAAGTAGTCATCTCAGTAGTCACCTTGCCCCGTACAACCGACGCCACGGCATGACTATTCCGAAGGAAGGCTGAGGGGAGGACCGCCTCAGAACACCTTGCCGGGATTCAGGATGCCGAGCGGGTCGAAGAGCTGCTTGAGCTGCTTCTGGAGGGCGAAACCGTCGTCGCCGAGCTCGTCGCGCAGCCAGCGCTTCTTCAGGATCCCCACACCGTGCTCGCCGCTCAGCGTGCCGCCGAGGCGCAGGCACTCGAGGAAGAGCTCGTCGGCCGCCGCCCAGACGTTCTCGGGCACCTCGACATGGCCGTCGAGCTCCTCGGCACCGCCGCCCTCTCCGAAGACGAAGTTGGGGTGAAGATTGCCGTCGCCCGCGTGCGCGACGGTCGGGATCGCGATGCCGTACTTCGCCTCGATCCTCCCGATCGCGGCGAACATCGCCGGAAGCGCGCTGCGGGGCACCGCGACATCCTCGATGAGCACGGTGCCGCGGGCCTCCATCGCCGGATGGAAGGAGCGGCGGATGTCGAACAGCTTCTCGCCCTCATCAGGGTCGGTCGTGGACTCGGCCTCGCCGCCGAGCGAAAGGATCACGGCCATGGCCTCGTCCGCCTCGGAGGCGCCGCCCATGCCATCCGTCCGGATCAGCAGCTGCGCGCCGCGACCGCCGAGATCCATGCCCAGGTAGTCGCCGATCCCCTCCAGCGCGCTCGCGTCCAGCAGCTCCATGATCGCCGGTTCGAGGCCGCTCGCCATGACCATCGAGGCCGCGCGGGCGGCCAGGTCCACGCTCGGGAACGCCGCGCTGATCGTCGCGACCCCGCCGCGCGGCAGCGGCCGCAGCTTGAGCGTCGCCTCCACGACGATGCCGAGCGTGCCCTCCGACCCGATCATGAGCGCGGTGAGGTCGTAGCCGGTCACGCCCTTCACGGTGCGATGACCCATGCTGATCAGCCGGCCGTCGGAGAGCACCACCTGGAGGCCGAGCACCGCCTCGCGGGTCACGCCGTACTTCACGCAGAGCAGGCCTCCCGCGTTCGTGGCGATGTTGCCGCCGATCGTCGAGATCGCCTTGCTCGCCGGATCGGGTGCCCACCACAGCCCACGCTCGGCCAGCTGCGCATTGAGGTCGCCGTTCAGCACACCGGGCTGGACCACCGCGAGCTGGTCGTCGACGGACACCTCGAGGATGCGGTCCATCGCGCGCGTCGAGAGCACGATCTCGCCTTCGCCGCCGATCGCGCCGCCCGCGAGGCCGGTGCCCGCCCCGCGCGGGACCACGCCGATCCGGTGCGCCGTCGCGAAGCGCAGCGCGGTCTGCACCTGCTCGATCGTCGTCGCCTCGATCACCGCGAGCGGCCGGGTCGATGAGACATGACCCGACTTGTCCGCGCGTGCCGCTTCCAGGGCATCCTCGTCGACACGCACGATGTCGCCGAGTTCCGTCCGGAGTCGGCTCACCCGTTCATCGTGCTGCTGCGAGCCGCCGGGGGCTTCCCTGGTCATGCGGCGACGCTACCGGATCCGGTGCCCCGAGCCCGGCGGCGATGTCCGATTTCCGCTGATCGTTGCCGGTCGCCCATGCGAGGGTAGAGCCATGGACGATCGCGGCCGCGACCCGGACTTCGAACGCCGCGCTGAGTTCGATCGCCGTTATGGCGCCCTCGCGTCGCGCGACGCCCGCTTCGACGGCCAGTTCATCGCCGGCGTGCACACCACCGGCATCTACTGCCGGCCCAGCTGCCCTGCCATGACGCCCAAGCCCGGCAATGTCAGCTTCTACCGCACAGCCGCCGCCGCGCAGGAGGCGGGCCTGCGCGCCTGCAGGCGCTGCCAGCCCGATGCCGTCCCCGGCTCCCCGGATTGGAACCTCCACGACGACCTCGCCTCCCGCGCGATGCGCCTGGTCAACGACGGGGTCGTGGAGCGCGAAGGCGTCGACGGCCTGTCGCGCCGCCTCGGCTACAGTTCGAGGCACGTCGCGCGGGTGCTGCGAGCGGAACTCGGAGCCGGCCCGCTGGCTCTCGCCCGCGCGAACCGCGCCCAGACGGCGCGCTCGTTGCTGGCCGCGACCGAGTTGCCCGTCAGCGACATCGCCTTCGCGGCCGGATTCGGCAGCCTGCGGCAGTTCAACCAGACGATCGCGGAGGTGTACCGGGCGACGCCGACCGAGCTCCGCCGGATCGCCCGAAGCGGATCGCGGTCCGGTGCCATCCCCCCGGAAGCAGTCGCTCACGATTCGGCGACGCCGTTGACTCTTCGGCTCCCGGCGCGGCCGCCCTTCGACGGCCGCGGGCTCATGCGCTTCTTCGCCGATCACGCGGTCCCCGGTCTCGAGACCGGCGATGACACCTTTTTCTCGCGGGCGCTGCTGCTGCCTCACGGTCGCGCCGAGGTGACGGTGCGACTCGATCCGGAGCGCTCGGGCATCATCGTCACCGCGCAACTGGCGAGCCTTGCCGACGTGCCGGCACTGTCATCCCGCGTGCGGCGGATGTTCGATCTCGACGCCGACTCGGTGGCGATCGACGAGGCGCTGGCCTCCGACCCGGTGCTCGCGCCGCTCGTCGCCCACGTGCCGGGCATCCGGATCCCTGGCAGCGCGGACGGCGCCGAGACGCTGTTCCGCACGCTGATCGGGCAGCAGATCTCGGTGGCCGCGGCCCGCACGGTCGTGGGCAGGCTCGTGGCCGAGCTGGGGGAAGCGGGCATGTTCCCCTCGGCGGCCACCATCGCCGAACGCGGCGCGGAGGTGCTGCGCGGGCCGGCGAACCGGGTGGCCGCCATCCTCCTGATCGCGGATGCGGTGGCGAGCGGCGATCTGCGGCTCGAGCTGGAGACCCCGGCGTCGGAGCTGCGCGCCCGGCTGCTCGCGCTGCCGGGCGTCGGACCGTGGACCGCCGACTACCTCGCCCTCCGCGTCCTGGGCGGCCCCGACATCCTCCTCGAGAGCGATCTGGTCATCCGGCGCAGCGCCGAGGCGCTCGGGCTGCCAGGGGCGCCGAAGGCCCTCGCCGCACGCGCGGCGGCGTGGGCGCCCTGGCGCAGTTATGCGGGATTGCAGCTGTGGCGGCACCGTCCGGCTCCTCCCGCGAAGCAGACGCTCCGCCGAGAGTAGGGTCGGGGTGCTCAGCCATCCCGGCGCCGGGCCTCCTGGAGTGTCACCCATGCTCGTGTCCGTGGTCATCCCGGCGCGGAACGATGCCCCCATGCTCGCCGTCGCTCTCGAGGCTCTCGCGCACCAGACCGGGCTGCCCGCCGGGGTCCAGGTGGAGGTCGTGGTCGTCGACAACGGCAGCTCCGACGGCACGGCGCAGGTGGCCCTGGATGCCGGGGCGCGCCTCGTCGTCGAGCCCGTGCCCGGCATCCCGCGGGCTGCGGCCGCCGGGTACGACGCGGCGCGCGGGGAGTTGATCGCGCGGATCGACGCCGACTCGATCTGCCCGCCCGATTGGCTGGCTCGCGCCGTGACGGTCTTCGCGCACGACGACGAGCTCTCGGTGCTGACCGGGACCGGCGAGTTCTACGGTGCGAGCAGACTGGTGCACCGGCTCGGCAAGGCCTGGTACCTCGGCGGCATGTACTGGTCGATGACGGGCTATCTCGGGCATCCGCCCATCTTCGGCTCCAACTTCGTGATGCGCCGCGCGGTGTGGACCGAGCTGCGCACGGAGGTGCATCGCAGTCAGCGCACCATCCACGACGACCTCGACCTGAGCCTGCACATCAAGCCCTGGATGACGGTGCGCTACGACCCCGGCTTCGTGGTGCAGATCTCGGCGCGCCCCTTCGAGAGCTTCAGCGGACTGCGGCGCCGCATCTCGTGGGTGCTCCCGACCCTGCGCAACCACTGGCCGGAAGACTCGCCGTGGGCACGGCGGGCGGCACGGCGAAGGTGGCGCCAAGGCGAGGGCGCGAACGCGGCCTCGCCGGACGGGAACATCGCACGTCGACCAACCTCGGCGGACGGTCAGGAGCGGGACGGCTCCGCTGACGCGTAGAGCTCGAGCAGGTCGCGGGCCAGCTGATTCGGCGTGGTCTCGCACGGGCTGTGCCCGGTGTCGTACACCGCGAGCCCTGCACCGATGCGCTCGGCGAACTCCGCGTGCAGTTCGAGGGGCCAGAGGTCGTGCGAGCCGACGGCCACCAGTTTCGGGATCGCCGCATCCCGAAGCTGGGGCCGCAGCTCGGGCGCCTTCTTCATCAGCATGATGATGTCGGCCATGCTGCGCATCGTGGTGCGCTCGAAGCGCATCCGAACGAAGTCGAGCCGCGTCTGCGGCACCTTGTTCTTGTTGGTGACGATGCCCCAGCGCATGAGCGCCGCGCCGATCCTTCCCGTCGTCATCCAGGTGAAGGGGCCGAGGATCTTCACCCCCCGGAAACCGTTGCCGGGCTCGGGCGGCACCGCGAGCAGGGCCAGGCTGCGCACCAGATCCGGCCGCTGCACCGTCACGATCTCGGCGACCGTGCCGGCGAAGGAGTAACCGAGCAGATGCGCGGGCCCGCCCGCCTCGAGGAAGGCGGTGAGGTCGTCGACGAACAGCTGATAGCTGTAATGGGCCCCCGGATCGGCCGGCGCCGCATCTGCGGACTCGTAATTGCCCGCCAGGTCGTAGCTCTGCACGTAATACCCGGATGCCGCGAGCACCGGCAGCACGAGCAGGAAGTCCTCCTTCGAGCCGGACACGCCGGGCACGAGCACGACCCGCGGATCCGCCGGGTCGCCCAGGGAGACCACGGCGAGCTCGCCGCTCGGCGCCGCGAAGCGCGAGGCCACCGAGCCGGGCGCGGGGACCGTCCAGTCCAGATCG
>WOYR01000281.1:0-5898 GCA_011620705.1 Microbacteriaceae bacterium
CGCGCACGCCGCTGCGAGCGCCGGTCGAGCACCAGCCCGACGAGCGCGCCGACCACGATCCCGGCCGGGACGCCGAACACGCAGAAGTAGCCGTACGTCGACCCGAAGCCCACCTTCGGATCCACCTGCCCGACCGTGGCGGTGACGACAAGGGTCACGATCGCGCCCAGGACCGCGCCGAGCACGAGGAAGACCGGCAGCCGCGGCGCACGGCGCACCCGCACCTCGGTGAGGGTCTCGGTGCCGTGCGGCTCACTGGTCACGACTCCATTGTGCGCCACCGGAGCGGCAGCTCCTCACGCAGATCCGCGCGCAGGCCGGATGCCGCTGCCCGCGCGCTCGACACCGCCTCGGTCCACGACAACGAGCCGGTGGCGAGCGCGATCCAGGTCGCGGCATCCGTCTCGATCACATTGGGCGGAGTCCCGCGCGTGTGCCGCGGCCCGTCGATCGCCTGCACCGCCCCGTACGGCGGCACCCGCACCTCGAGGCTGTGGCCCTCGAAGTCGCTCGCCAGCACCTCGAGCAGGTAGCGCACCGCGGTGGCGACGGTTCCGCGATCGTCGTCTCCGGCCAGCACCGACTCGACGGCGGCTCGCCCGGTGTCCGGTGCGATCCTGCGGCGAACACTCACCTGGGCGACCCCTCCGACAGCAACTCCCCGGGCATCGCCCAACGCTACCGCCGGTAGCCTGGGCTGGTGAGAATCCTCGTCCTCGGCTCCGGCGCCCGGGAGCACGCGATCGTGGTCGCGCTGCTGGCAGAGAACGCGGGCCACGAGCTCATCGCCGCCCCCGGCAATGCGGGGATCACGGCCGAAGCCCGGACCGGTGGCAGTGTCGAAACGGTCGCGCTGGACGCATCGAACGGCAAGCTGGTCGCGCAGTATGCCGCAGACAACCGCATCCAGCTCGTCGTCGTCGGCCCGGAGGCTCCCTTGGTGGCCGGCGTCGCCGACGCCCTGCGGGCGAAGCGCATCCCCGTCTTCGGACCCGGCAGGGCCGCCGCAGCCCTCGAAGGCTCGAAGGCTTTCGCGAAGCGGATCATGGACGGCGCGAAGGTGCCGACCGGCCGCGCCCGTCGCGGCACGACAATCGCGGAGGTCGAGGCAGCGCTGGACGCCCTCGGCTCACCGCACGTGGTGAAAGCCGACGGGCTCGCGGCCGGCAAGGGCGTGCTCGTCACCGAAGACCGCGCGGCCGCCGTCGCCCACGCCGAGCACTATCTGCAGCAGGGCGAGGTGCTGGTCGAGGAGTTCCTCGAGGGCCAGGAGGTCTCGCTGTTCTTCCTCGCGGACGGCCACGACGTCGTGCCGCTCAGCCCCGCGCAGGACTACAAGCGCGCGGGCGACGGCGACACCGGTCCGAACACCGGCGGGATGGGCGCGTACTCGCCGCTCCCGTGGCTGAACGACCGCTGGGGCTCCGAGGCGGCCTTCGTCGACGAGGTGCTCGACACGGTGGCCCTGCCGACGGTCCGTGCTCTCGAGGCCGAGGGCGCCCCGTTCATCGGACTGCTCTACTGCGGCCTGATGCTCACCGAGCACGGCATCCGGGTGATCGAGTTCAACGCCCGTTTCGGCGACCCGGAGACGCAGGCCGTGCTCCCGCGGCTCGAGTCCTCGCTCTCCGAGCTGCTGCTCGCGGCGGCGACGGGGCGCCTGGGACGGATGCCGTACCCGCGCTTCTCGCCCGAGGTCGCCGTCGTGGTGGTGCTGGCCAGCGAAGGCTACCCGGAGGCGCCGGTCACGGGCCGCGCGATCACCGGGGTGGATGCGGCATCCGAGGTCCCTGGAGTCACGGTGCTCCACGCGGCGACGGCGCTGGGAGCCGACGGGGCCCTCGTCGCGACCGGCGGACGCGCGCTGGACGTGGTCGGGCGGGCCGCCGACTTCCACGCGGCACGCGCCGCCGCCTACGAGGCCATGAGCCGCATCCATCTGGACGGCTCGCACTATCGCAGCGACATCGCGGAACGGGTCGATCGATGATCACGCAGGCAGGCGGGGTTCCCCGTGGCGACCCCCGGCTCGAGGCGCTCGGCTGGACGCACGTCTACTCCGGCAAGGTGCGCGACCTCTACACCTCGCCTGCCGCGCCTGCCCGGGTGCTCGTCGTCGCCTCGGATCGGGTCAGTGCTTTCGACCATGTGCTCGAGCCGGCCATCCCCGGCAAGGGCGCTCTGCTGACCCGACTGAGCCTGTGGTGGTTCGGCCGGCTCGGGATGCGCAACCACCTCGCCGCGGCCCACCCATCTCTCGGCGAGCACCTGCCGCCCGGGATCGCGGAGCGGTCGATGCTCGTGCACGAGTTGCGGATGCATCCGATCGAGGCGGTGGTGCGCGGCTATCTGGTCGGCTCGGGCTGGCTGGAGTACCAGGCATCGGGAAGCGTCTGCGGTGTCCCGTTGCCGCAGGGTCTTGGCAACGGCGACCGGCTGCCCGAGCCGATCTACACCCCGGCGTTCAAGGCGCCGCTCGGCGAGCACGACGAGAACATCAGCTTCGAGCGCACGGTCGAGCTGCTCGGGCCCGGCACGGCGGCGGCGATCCGGGATGCCTCGCTGCGCGTGTTCGCCGAAGCCTCTGCCACGGTCGAGGCGCGCGGGCTGATCCTGGCCGACACGAAGTTCGAGTTCGGCGACGACCCGGTGACCGGCGAACTCACCCTTGCCGACGAGGTGCTCACCAGCGACTCGAGCCGGTACTGGGACGCCGCGACGTATGCCGCCGGCGGCATCCACCGTCTTGACAGCTTCGACAAGCAGATCGTGCGCGACTGGCTCTCGGCGCACTGGGACCAGCGCGGCACCCCGCCGCAGCTGCCGGCCGACATCGTCGAACTCACGGCGGAGCGCTACCGGGAGCTGGTCGATCGGCTCACCTCGTGACCATCGTGGTGCGCGCTGTGCCATGGGCCGACCCCGACGGCGAGGCCATGCGGACCGCGCAGCAGACCGAGATCTCCGAGCGCTACGGCGTGCCGGACTCCGAGCCCGGCCCGAAGCCGACCGCCGCCGACATCACGGTGTTCCTGGTGGCGTACGACGTGGACGACGCGGGCGGCTCCGTGCCCGTCGGCTGCGGCGGGCTGCGCACCCTCGACGGCAGCCATGGCGAGATCAAGCGGATGTACGTGGTCCCCGAGCGCCGCGGCACCGGCGTCTCGACCGCGCTGCTGGCTGCGCTCGAGGGCGAGGCACGCGGACGCGGCTGGGACCGCCTGGTGCTGGAGACCGGCGACCGGCAGCCGGATGCGATCCGGCTCTATGAACGCGAGGGCTACACCCGGATTCCGAACTTCGGCTACTACGCGGATTCCGAGCTCTCGCTCTGCTACGAGAAGAAGCTCGCGCCGCTCACGGGCTGAGCGTGCGGGGCGCGCGTCATCCGAGCCCGGCGCCTGCGGGACTCTCCAGACGCGCCACGAGCGGCTCGAGCAACCCGGCCAGCCTCAGCAGATCGGCCTCGGTCATCCCCTCGAGCAGTGGGGCGCGCACCGCGGCGAGCTGCAGCGGTGCGAGCCGCCGCACGAGGTCGATCCCGGCCGCAGTGAGCACGACCTCCTGGCCGCGACCATCGGCCGCCGCCCGCTCACGCGCTACCCATCCCGACGCCGCCATACTCCGCACCGCGTGGCTCAACCGGCTGGGGCTGATCCGGCCGGCATCCGCGAGGGCTCCGGCCCGCATGCGGCGGGCGGGCGCCTCGTAGAGCGCCACCAGCAGCACGTAGTAGATGTGCGGCATCCCGGCGTCGTGCTGGGTCTGGCGCTCCAGCTCGGCGTCGAGCAGGTGGCTGGTGAGGGCGAGGGCCCGCCATGCGCGGTTGCCGGCCGCGCTCAGGTGCTCGGCCACGGCATCCCTCCCGGCACACTCGCGGAATATTTGAACTCTCAACTACATTGTAGACACCATGATCGAACAGTTCGCCGCCGACACCGCCATGGGCGCGGTCACCCTCAACGTCGCCGACCTCGACGCGATGACCACCTACTACCGCGACGGGATCGGGCTCCACGTACTGAGCGCGGACGGCGCCCGCATCGTGCTCGGCCGCCGGGCCGACGGCGAAGGGGGCATCGCCACCCCGATCGTGACCCTCGTGCAGACCCCCGAACTGCGCCACGCCGGCCCGCACGAGGCGGGCCTGTTCCACACCGCGATCGTGTTCGACAGCGAGGCCGCCCTCGCCGCCGCGGTCTACTCCGTCGCCAGAGCGCGCCCCGGATCCTTCACCGGCTCGAGCGATCACCTCGTCAGCAAGGCCTTCTACTTCGACGACCCGGAGGGCAACGGAGTCGAGCTCTACTGGGACCGCGACCGCAGCCAGTGGAGCTGGGTGCACGGCCGGATCGAGATGTCGACGCTGTACCTCGATCCGAACGCCTACCTGCAGGAGCACCTCACCGAGCAGGGCATCGACGGCGCGGGGTGGGGCGACGCCAAGGTCGGCCACGTGCACCTGTCCGTGGGTGATGTGGCGGCGGCGCGCGAGTTCTACGTGGACCGGCTCGGGTGGGACGAGACGATCGAGATCCCCGGCCAGGCGCTCTTCGTGAGCGCCGGCCAGTACCACCACCACATGGGGATGAACGTCTGGAACAGCCGCGGCGCCGGCCGGCGGCAGCCCGCCCTCGGGCTCGGGCAGGTCGAGATCGTGGTCCCGACGAGCGACGACCTGGGCGCCCTCGGCGAGCGCATGACCCACTACGGGATGGAGACGCACGACGACGGCCGGTCCGTGAGCGTCGACGATCCGTGGGGCAACGTCATCCGGGTGGAGGCCGCGCCCGCCGGCTGATGCCCCCCGCTCCGCAGCCGCAGCGCGCATGATGGACGGATGCCCCCCCGCCGTCCGGCCGTCTCCCGCATGCTCGGCGCGGCCCTCGCGGTCGCGGTCGCCCTCTCGCTGGCGGGCTGCGTCGCGCGGCCGCCCGGACTGCAGGGGCTCTCCCAGCGCGCCGTCGCCCCGAGGCCGAACAGCGCCCCGCCGAGCCACCCGGTGGTCACCGCGTTCATCCCATCCTGGGCGGACCCGGCCGACCAGGATGCCGGCGCGGCCGCGGTCGGCATGATCGCCATCCAGGGCATCGGCATCGCGCCCGGCGGGGCCGCGGTCACGGCACCGGGAGCCGAGATGCTGAGCCAGCTCGCGCACGCCCACGAGCTCGGCAAGAAGGCGGAGCTGCTGCTGGTGAACCAGGGCGCTGAGGGGTTCAGCGAGGATGTCGCGAGGTCGATGCTCGCGACGACCGCGAACCGCGACGCCGCAGCAGTCTCTCTGGCCGGCGTGGTGCAGCAGTACGGATTCGACGGGGTCATGCTCGACCTGGAGGAGCTGAGCCCATCGGACGCCGGGGGACTGACCGCCTTCGCCGCGAGCCTGCGCGCGGCGGTCGGCCCCGGCATCCAGCTGGATGCGGCGATCCAGCCCTCGACGAGCGCGTCCGGCTATCGCAAGCACGGCTACGACCTCGCAGGGCTGCTGACCTCCCTGGACGAGGTCACCGTCATGGCCTACGACCAGCACGGCACATTCAACCCCGCGGATCCCGGGCCGATCGGCGAGCTCAGCTGGCAGCGGAAGGTGCTCGCAGCCGCCCTCCTCACCGCCAAGCCGGGGCAGGTCGATCTTGGCGTCGCCGGGTACGGCTATCGCTGGGCGCCGGACGGCGTGCACACCGTCGGCGATGCCCGTGCGCGGCGCCTGGTGGCCGCCGCGGCGACGTCGCCCGCCTTCGATGCCCGCCGCGGCGAGTGGACGGCGACCCTGCCGGACGGCGAGGTGTTCTGGTGGTCCGACGCGCGATCGATCGCTCTGCGGGAGCAGCTGGCAGCATCGCTCGGTCTGCACGGGGTGGCGATCTGGTCCCTCGCGGTCTCGGATCCGATCCCCGC